>DASTLJ010000308.1:0-2895 GCA_035715125.1 Verrucomicrobiia bacterium | reverse complement strand
GAGGCGGCTGGAAGATTTATCTGACAACCGGTGCCGACAACGCACTCCGGGTCCTGAAGGAACATCCGGTCCACCTGGCGGTGCTCGACATCAATATGCCAGGGGTCAGCGGCCTGGACCTGCTCAAAGTCCTCAACCGCGATTATCCCGGTCTGCAAAAGGTCTTTCTGACCGGCCTCGCCGACCAACAAACCCGACTCTCCGGCCTGGAGGGCGGCGCCGACCTCTTTCTCGAAAAGCCCGCCAATCTTGCCGGGCTGGAAAGCGTATTCGCCACCTTGAACGAACTGGTGCGCTGGCAGCAGAAGCAAGGGGCGCGCGGCGACGTCCGTCCGGCCCGGCTGCTCGACATCATCAAAATGGAGTGCTCCAGCGGCAACTCGCGGCTATTCGAGGTGTTCGGCGAAACGGCGCGCGGACAGATCTTCGTCAAGGAAGGGGCGATTGTTCACGCGCAATCGGACGGACGACGCGGCCAATCGGCCTTTACTCATTTGGCCTCGCAACTCAATGCTGAGTTCAACCTCAAGCATTTTGTCGAGCCGCCTGAGCGCTCCATTGATCGCCAATGGGAATTCCTGGTCCTGGAAGCCTTCCGGACCCAGGAGCAACTGCTGGAGGCAGCTGCCGAAGCCAAGGCAAAGCCAGCGCCAACGCCCGCGCCCAAACCAGCCGCAAGCGAGCCAACCCAACCCGGCGCGACACCGCTTATTACCGTCAAACCGACCGAACCATCGCTCCCGCTTCGCTCGTCCCCGTCGCGGGTGGTTGCCGAGCCGGCAACCCGAACCACCGGCGCTGCTCCGGTTGCTGCGCCCCGTCCTGAGACGCCGCCGAAGACCAGCCCGCCGCCGGCCAAACCGCCCCGCTTTGCCGTTCCAGTTGCCGAGGAGCCGGCGACACCGGAAGCCGGTGCCGCCCTCGAGCCGGCGGAGGCCGAGCCCATCGGCCCCGCTGTTCTGAACCCGACGCCAGCCGGGCTTCGCTTGACGACCAGCGCCCAGCCGGGCGCGTTTCGAATTGAAGAGATGCTGCTCTGCTCGAAGCAGCGCGAGGTGCTCTACGAGTGGCAGTGCAGCCAGGCGGACTCGCGTGTTCGATTGATCGAATACTTCGCCGAGAAATTTCACCAGGCAAACCATGGCCTGCCGCTCGGCACGTTCGATCGCCTGGAGGTACAAGCCATCGACAGCCGGATCGTGATTCAGTTCCAAGGCGACCACGGCCTGTTGATTCGGTCCAACAGCACGGGCCAACCCAGGTCCGAACCGGCCAGGTCGCACCAGTCGGCCACCCAATGGCTCGAACGCGGAGCCGATGTCGGCGGTGTCTTGGCCTGCGGATTCGTGCGTCCCGACTTCCTCCCCGACAGCCGGGCGTTCTCTGCCGAAATCGCTGTGGCGCGCCTGAACGAACTCTGGACCCGAATTGCCGAAGCATTCGAAGCGATTAACGAACGACGCGCCTCCTGCTGGCTGCTTCGGCTCATCTACGAGCGCGCTCAGATTTACTCTGTCCGCCGTAGTGACGGCTTTATCTTCGGACTGCTCTTGATCAAGGAATCTGAACTCCTGGATGTCCAGGGTGCGGAACAATTGATCGACCAGGCCGGACAGTTACGCGGAGTCTAGTAAGGGGCTTATTTCTTCTTCGCGGACTTGTTCGCCCTCGCGTCCAGCAGCGCCGCCTGCGCGGCGGCCAGGCGCGCGACCGGCACGCGAAACGGCGAGCAACTCACGTAGGTGAGCCCGATCCGATGGCAGAACTTCACCGAATCCGGATCGCCACCGTGTTCTCCGCAGATGCCGAGCTTGATGTCCGGGCGGGTCTGGCGACCGAGTTCGCCCGCCATTTGCATGAGCCGCCCAACGCCCGCCTGGTCTATCGACGCGAACGGGTTCTTCTTCACGATTTCGAGCTCCTGATAGGCCGGGAGGAAGGAGCCGGAGTCGTCGCGGCTCATGCCCAGCGTCGTCTGCGTCAGGTCGTTGGTCCCAAAGCTGAAGAATTGCGCGTCCTTCGCGATCTCGTCGGCGACGAGCGCGCCGCGCGGCACCTCGATCATGGTGCCGACCAGATAATTGAATTTCGTCTTCTTTTCCTTCGCCACTTCGACCGCGACGCGATGGACGATTTCGAGCTGAAGTTGCAATTCCCTCGGGAAGCCGACGAGCGGGATCATGATCTCCGGCCGGCACTTGATGCCCTGCCTCTGCACCTCCGCCGCGGCTTCAAACACCGCGCGCGCCTGCATTTCAGATATCTCCGGATACGTGATGCCGAGCCGGCAGCCGCGGTGGCCGAGCATCGGGTTGAACTCGTGCAGCTCACGCACGCGCTGCGTGATTCTGTCCACGCTCACGTGCAGTTTTTCCGCCAGATGATTCTGCGCCGCGTGGTCGTGGGGCAGGAACTCGTGCAGCGGCGGGTCCAGGAAACGAATGGTCGCCGGGAGTCCCCTCAGTTCCTTGAACATGCCGACGAAGTCGTCGCGCTGATAGGGTAACAGAATGGCCAGCGCCTTCTTTCGGTCTTCGGTCTTGTCCGCCAGAATCATTTCCCGCATCGCGTCGATGCGCTCACCCTCAAAGAACATATGCTCGGTGCGACAGAGGCCGATGCCGGCCGCGCCGAACGCGATGGCATTGGCGGTCTGCTCGGGCGTGTCCGCGTTGGTGCGAACCTGCAAACGGGTGGCTTGATCGCACCATTTCATGAGCTGGGCAAAGTATTGGTAGGTCTGGCTTTCCTTCGGCGGGAGCGTTTTTTGGAGCTGGACCTGAATGATTTCCGACGGCGCCGTCTTAAGCTGGCCCGCGTACACGTTCCCGGAGGTCCCGTCAATGGACAGGTAATCGCCCTCGACGAACATCTGGCCGACAACGGAAAGGGTCT
>DASTLJ010000307.1:0-8051 GCA_035715125.1 Verrucomicrobiia bacterium | reverse complement strand
CCGCAGCGCCATGCGCGCCAGTCTGGTGGCCACTCTCGAAGTCTCCATCTGAACATTGAGGATTTACGATTTACGATTTACGCGCCCTTCCACTCCCTCGCCCCCATCGGGGGAGAGGGCCGGGGTGAGGGGGGTCACTCCCTCGCCCCCATCAGGGGAGAGGGCCGGGGTGAAGGGGTTCGTGGAATTGCCGATTGCCGATTGCCGATTTGCGCGGCGGGGCGAGCGTCCCCGCGAGCCGCTTTACGGAACACGGGAACACGCAACACAGCGCGGCGAAGCCGCAACCTCTTTGGAGTGCGCGGACTTGTCCGCGCTTTCGGCAGGCGACTTGTCGCCGTCGATTGCGGAAAGGCGTCCAACTCTCCCGGCCGCTGAACGTGGCTCTGCTTTGGCGACAAGTCGCCAGAGCGGCAAAAGCGGTGACAAGTCACCGCACTCCAAATTTGCCGGCTGTGCGCAAGGTTTCATCATTCTAGTACGAAACGCTTCTCCCGTTGTTGACGCTCCGCCGCTTTACTGATGTCCTATCGGCCGTGCTGTACTTGAAATTCAGTCTGCTTCGTCGCCGTGCGGCCGGCCTTGCGCTGCCGCTGGCGTTCCTCCTTCAAACCCACGATGTTTCCGCTCAAAAGGTCCAGGTCCTGGAGCGTTCGTTGCCCAACGGCCTCCGGATCCTGATGGTCGAGCGGCACGACGACCCGACCATCGCCGGCGGCTGGGTCGCGCACGTCGGCAGCGCCAACGAAAGGCCTGGCATCACCGGCATCGCGCACCTGTTCGAGCACATGATGTTCAAGGGGACCCCGACGATTGGCACCAAGGATTTTGAAAAGGACCTCAAAATCATCGCCGAGCAGGAACAAGTGCGCGGAGAGATTCGCCACGAAGAGGCCCTGATGCGCGCCGCCTACCGGCGCGGGGAAATCGACGACCTCCTCAAGCCGGAGAGCAAAACGCCCCACCTCAAGGAACTGGAGACGAAGTTTCAGGAGCTCATCGAGCAGCAGCGCGCCATTCTGGTGAAGAACGAGTTCGATCGGGTTTACACCGCCGGAGGCGCCTCCGGCATGAATGCCTTCACCACTACCGACCTCACCGGCTACTTCATCACGGTGCCCGCCAACAAACTCGAACTCTGGATGTGGATGGAATCCGAGCGGCTGCTCCGCCCGGTGTTCCGGGAGTTCTACGCCGAGCGCGACGTCGTGTTCGAGGAACGCCGCCTGCGCACGGAATCCACGCCGCTGGGCAAGTTCGCCGAGGCCTTCGAGTCGCTCGTCTGGGAATCGCATCCCTACCAGTGGCCGGTCGTCGGCTGGCCGTCGGACATCCCGGCCATTTCCAAGGCCCAGGCCGACGAGTTCTACTCCCTCTACTACGCGCCCCAAAACATCACCCTCCTCCTCGTCGGCGACTTCAAAGCCGACGCCGCGATGCCGCTCCTGGAGACCTATTTCGGCCGCATCCCGCCTGGCAAAGCCGAGCCGCCCGACGTCGTGACCCTCGAGGTGAAGCAAAATGCCGAGAAACGCATGGTCGCCGAGGCCGAGGCAAACCCGCGCGTCGAAATCGTGTGGAAGACCGTGCCATTCAGCCACCGCGATTCCTACGCACTCAACATTCTCGCCCAATTGCTTTCCACCCTCACCGGCCGGCTCCACAAAGGTTTGGTGCTCGGCTCGGAGGTGGCCACAGAAGCCGACGCTGGCGTCGACCACCGGAAGTGGGCCGGCCTTTTCGGCATCGACGCCGAGGTTCGTGAAGGCCACACCCCCGCGGAGGTCGAGCAGGCCATCTACGCCGAACTCGACAAGCTGAAGCACGACGAAGTGCCCCTGGACGAATTGCAAAAAGTGAAGAACAATTTCGCCGCGGCCGAATACCGTGGTCTCGCGTCGAATATGTCGATACTCATGCGCCTCATCCGCGCCGACGGCCTGGGCGACTGGAAGGAATTCACCGACGCCGGACGGAAACACCAGGCTGTGACCGCCGCCGACGTCAAACGCGTCGCCAACGAATACTTCACGAAGGAAGCCCGCTCCGTCGCCACCTACACGCGCAAGCCTGACAAGTCCGGTTCCGATTCGGCCTCGTCCGAACTCGCGGGCTTCAGCCCCGAGCAACGCCAGGCTTACGAAGGCGTGGCCTCTCGCGTGAAGCAGGAAAAGGATCCCTCCAGGCTCCGGTCCATCCTCAACAGGATGGAGGAAGCCGAAGGCAAAGCCGACGCGCAGATGAAATCGTTCCTGGAGCTCCAGAAAAAACTCGTTCTGAAGCGCCTCGACGAATTGAAATGACACTGGCCCCATCCGCATGTTTCATACCGCGCATGAAACGCCCACAGCCCGTAGCCGCCGACGTAAGGAGGCGGATTCGTTCCCCTGCCCAGTCCGTCCGCCTATCCATGACGCCGGTAGGGCGAGGCTCCTGCCGAGCCGTGATCAAACCGGAAGTTTCGGCTCGGCAGGAGCCTCGCCCTACCGGGTCAAGCTGAAAGATGCCCGGCCGCAAGCCGTCGTTTCTCCTCATTTCGGCGGCTACGAACCGAGTGAAATACCCGGGCCCAGCCCCCTCTCCCAACTATGAATCGCTTCCGCCACGTTCGATTGCGTCCGTTGATCGCTTTCGGCGCGCTCATCGTGCTCGCCAGTGTCATCGCCGTTCCCACCGGGGCCGCGTCCGTCCCGCGCCGTCCTGAGGAAATCAAGTTTCCTCCGCTCGCTTATGAGCCGCCCGACCCGAGGGAGTTCCGCGTTCAACTCAAGTCCGGCCCTGTCGCTTACATCGCGGCAGACCGCGAGTTGCCGCTCGTCAACCTCTCGATCCTCGTCCGCACCGGCGACTACGTTGAGCCGGAGGGTAAGGAAGGCCTTACCGACCTCGCCGGCTATTTGCTGGCCCGCGGCGGCGCCGGATCGAAGACCGCCGAGGAACTCGAGGAGCGGCTCGCTTTCCTGGCTGCGAACCTCGAGACGACCATCTCCGACACCGAGGGCCGCCTCCGCTTGAATCTGCTCTCGAAGGACCTCGACGAGGGTCTGGCCATCGTCCGCGAATGCCTTTCGGCGCCGCGCTTCCAGGAGGACAAATTCGCGCTGCGCAAGCAACAGCTCCTCCAGTCCTTGAAAAAGCGCAACGACGAGTCCGGCGATATCGAGCAACGCGAGCGCGAGTTCCTCGTCTACGGCGAAAGGTTTTGGAAGAACCGCCAGGCGACCGAGGCCTCGCTCAACAGCGTCACTCTCGAAGACGTGCGCGCGTTCCATCATCGGTGGTTTCATCCCGCCAATTTCGTCGTGGCGGCCAGCGGGGACTTCGATCCGGCGGCGATGGCCGGCAAATTGGAAAAGCTCTTCGCCGACTGGCCGTTCACCGGCGACAGGGCGCCTCCCATTCCAGCCGATTCCGAATTCGCCAAACCCGGCGTTTACGTCGTGAACAAGGATGTGAACCAGGGCCGCGTCGCCGTCCTGCTGCCCGGCATGATGCGCGACGATCCCGACCTGCCGGCCGTGATGGTGATGAACGACATCCTGGGCGGCGGCGGCTTCACGTCGCGCATCATGAACCGCGTCCGCTCAGACGAAGGCCTGGCTTACTCGGCCTTCTCGCGCATGGAACCGGGCGTCTATTACGCCGGCCTCTTCCACGCCGGCTTTCAGTCCAAGAGCCGCACCGTCGCCTACGCCACGAGCATCGTGCTCGATGAGATGAGGCGCATCGCCGCTGAGCCTGTCAGCGCGGAGGAACTGAACACGGCCAAGCGCAGCTTCATCGACACTTTTCCCCGCTCCTTCGCCAGCAAAAGGCAGGTCGCCGACAGATTCGCGCAGGACGAATTCACTGGCCGGTACGCCAAAGCGCCGGACTACTGGAAAAAGTTTCGCGGCCGCATCGACGCCGTGACCGTCGAGGACGTGCAGCGCGTTGCGAAGAAGTGGCTCGAGCCGTCGAAGCTCGCCATTCTCGTCGTCGGGCAGAAGGACGAAATCCTCAAAGGCCACCCGAATCATCCCGTCAAGCTCACGGACCTCACGACCGGCAAGCTCGTAGACGTGCCCTTGCGCGATCCGCTGACGATGAAGCCAATGGCGCCGTAGCCGCCGCTCGCCGATGAGGCCGCCGGGAAGTCCCAGGCGCCTCCTAGTTTGGCGCAGCGCATTTTCTCTCATTAGCACTCGGCTTCAGCCCGGTGAATCGAGGGACCGGGAGTCTCCATCCGCTTTAGCGGTTTGCGAGCTGCGCAAAACCGCTAAAGCGGTTAAACTGCCACCGACTCTCTCACCCGGCTGAAGCCGGGTGCTAATGAGAGGCGTCAGACAATTGCAAAATGGAGGGATGCGCCCTCCCTACCGTGCCGCCACCGCCCAGTGCAGAACGCCAACGGCGTTCCATCTCTCAGCCCAGAGGTTGCTCTGAGAGATATTGAGCCGTTGGCAGACTTCCGAATTCGAGCGTTCCTCGACTTCGTAGAGTTGGAACACCTGCGCCATGCGGGGTGGCAAATGGCCGAGGGCCCGTTCGAGATTGGCGCGAAACTCTTCCAACTCGAGCCGCCGCGTGGGGGACTGGGATACCGCCGCCACATCGTGCAGCCACAGCACAGCGTCATCCCAGGCTTTCTCGTCGTGCCGATTCGGGGAGGCATCCGCGCGAACGGCGCGTTCACGACAGGAACGGCGTAGATGGTCGTAAATTTTGTGGCGCAGGATGCCAACCAGCCATGTCCGCTCGGAAGATTGCCCGGCGAAACCATGGCGCGATTTGAAGGCGGCCAGGAACGTATCTTGCACCAGGTCTTCCGCCACCCTGGCATCGCGCACCTGCCCAATGGCGAAGTGGAACAGGTAATCGCCGTGGGCGTTCACCCAGTTATCCGGCGTCGTCACCTCGGGCACCGTGTCCGCGGCGGGTTTGGCAGACGTTTTCATCCTGGCTCCTCTGTTCGCAATCGTTGTGCCACGAAATGATCGGCGCGCGAATCGACTGGATCCCCTTGAAAAACGGGCGCTTTGGGATGGCCCCTTGCAATAATCGCGAAGGCATAGAAGGTTCATGGCCACGAAACTTCGCGTAATGCCACGAAATGCCACGGCGGAGGGCATCGTGCAGCACAGACATTGGTGACACCGCCCGCGCGGGCCGCTACAACACCGCCCATGCCCAAATGGGTCAAAACGATTGTCGCGGTGCTGCTGTTGCCGTTGTGCATCGGGGCGGTGGGGACGCTGGTGCGCGTGGTGCGGGCCACCGGCGGGGCGGAGCTTTTTTGGGTGGCGTTCCTGGGCGGCGCGGCGTGCTGGATGGTGGTGTTCCTGCTTCTGCCCAAGCCAATGCTTATGTACGTATTCGGCCATGAGCTGACCCACGCCCTCTGGGCCTGGCTGTTCGGGGGGCGAGTCAAAGAGTTCAAGGCCAGCGCCAATGGCGGGCACGTCGTGGTATCGAAATCCAATTTCCTGATCGTGCTGGCGCCCTATTTTTTCCCCTTGTACGCGGCGCTGCTGGTGGCGGGCTTTGCAGTAGGTCACCTCGTCTTCGGGTGGACGCGGCACATAGTCTGGTTTCATTTGCTGCTCGGCGCGGCCTACGCCTTTCACATCACGCTGACGGTCCACATCCTGAAGACGCGGCAGAGCGACCTCGCGAGCCAGGGCTGGCTCTTTTCAGGGGTTGTGATTTTGTTGGGAAATCTCGGCGTGCTGCTGGTGGGGCTGCCGTTGCTCACTGGCAACGTGACGCTCCCTATGGCGTTGAAGTGGTGGTTACACGATTCAGACGCCGTGGTGCACCGGCTGGTAAGCTGGCTGTGAGGCGCCAGTTCAGGTTCCGGCGCCCTTGCCCGCCTCGAGTTGACCAATCCTCCACAGCATCCAGGTCAATTCCTCCTGGAACGCCTGCTTGCTGGGGTAGGGAAAAAGCTCGGGCGGCTTCTGGCAGGCGGCGAACGCCCCGCGATTCAAGCCGGCGTGTGGCGCGTTCCGCGCGAGGTCCTGCACGAGAAAGACGAAGTTCACCGCCGGGTCATCGGTCAAGCGCCCGCCCAAGTGGTCATAGGCGAATTCAGTACCTTCCACGCTGAAGCGCCCCAGGTCGTCCCGCAAAAAAATTTCCAATATCAGGTGCCGGGTTTGGTCCTCCTTTAGTTCAGCCGATTCGAGCGCCGGACGGGGCTTGCGCCCCTCGCGCATCCGGACCAGGCCGGCGGCGATCAGGTGAATGTCGTTCCACGCCACGCGCGACGCCCGGCGCATCGGATCGTAGAGAGTGAGATGGGCGGGATCGAGTTCGGCCTGCCGCCCGATCCGTCCCGGCGGCAGCGATGGCAGCCTGGATTCCTCGACGACGACGGTCTCGACGTTCTCCTTGTGCAGCGCGTCCTTCAACACGCCGGCCCGCTCGACATCCAGGCCGCGCAACAGGATGCCGTACGCGTCGTTGGCCGACGTTTGTGCGTCGATGCTGGTCAGCGCGGGCCAGACACTGAACGCCCGTTTCAGGCACTCGACGTCCGGCACCACCAGTTCCTTCTGTAAAATCGCGTAGGACATGGACTGCGGTTGCGGGCAGTTTCCAGGAGTTCGCGTCGGAAATCAATTCCGCAACGGAACGGACGGGCGGAGCGAACAGGGCCGATGACAGTGCCGATTCAAGCACGCACAAGTGATTCGACATCGCACGGAAGCGGCACAGGCCCCCGCACTCTCCAAAGGGCCGCGGAGCTCTGGAGTGCGCCGGCAGAGCGCAGCGGCGACGGCGCTTTGGCGTATCCTCGCCAACGGGACCGGCAAGCCAAAGCGGAGTCGCGTTGCGCTTGCCTCCGCACTCCATAGCCGCCGGCTTGCTGAAGTGCATGGGAAGGCAGAAAGATGGGGGCAGAAAAATAAACTCATTTTTCTGCCCCCATCTTTCTGCCTCCGGCGCCGGTTCTTGGAAGGTGAAGCGCCGGCCCGAACTGTCCAAGCTCCAGCCCGCGACCTCACGGTCGCAACTACTGGACGATGGTCGGGGTGAGGAAGATGACCAGTTCCTTCTTCTGCTTGGCGTTGACTTTGCCCTGGAAGAGTTTTCCGAGCCACGGGATGTCTCCCAAAAGCGGGATCTTGCGGGTGGACTTGGTGGTCGAGTTCTGGATAAGGCCGCCCATCACGATGGTTTCGCTGTCCCGCAGGCGGACAATGGTCGAGGACTGTTTTATGTCGAGCACCGGCGCCGAGCTAAGTCCGCTGGGCGAAGCTTTCTCCTGGACGAAGCTGGTGATCGCCGGAGTGATGTCCAGGCTGATCCAACCATCGGAAGCGATTTGCGGCGTGATCGCCAGGACGGTCCCCACCGTGATGATGGAAAGGTTGTCGCCGCTTTGCTGCACCGTGTTGACCCCCGTGACCAGGCTGCTCTGCTGGGTGAAGAACGGCACGTCGGTGCCTACTTTCATGATGGCGGTCTGGTTGTTGAGCG
Source organism: Verrucomicrobiia bacterium (assembly GCA_035715125.1). Classification (GTDB taxonomy): domain Bacteria; phylum Verrucomicrobiota; class Verrucomicrobiia; order Limisphaerales; family JADJPG01; genus DASTLJ01. Next base: position 587 of record DASTLJ010000307.1, on the reverse strand, counting down.
TGCGCAATCGGGGTTGCGAGATGACGGTCACCTCGCCCTGCTCCTGGAGGGCCTGGAGAATCGCGGAGGTGTTCTTATTGCTGAACAACAGCGTGATGGCCGCGGGCTTCACATCGAAACCGCCACCCGGCTTGAGAAAGCTGTTGCGCGTGAGATTGAGAGAGGATGGATCGCCGAAAGGCGAGCCAAGACCTCCGAACCCGCCTCCAAGGGATTTGACGACGTGCTCCCAATCGACCCCGAACTGGAACTGGTCCCCCAGGGTCACATCGTAAAGCTTGGCTTCGATGTCCACCTGCCGGGAAATGGAGTGGGACAGCCCATCGAGGAACGCCTGGACTCGTTTGAGGGCGGAGGGCCGATCGGTAATTTGGATGACGCCTGCCGTCATATTGACGGCCAGGGCGTCCTTGCCTTGGACCGTCAGCAGCTTTTTGAGTTGTTCTTCCAGTTCCTTCCAGAACTCGATGGGGTTCTTGAGAGACAGGTTCATCGAGGAACCGCCAGCCCCTGCGCCGCCGGCACCGCCGCCGCCGGCACCGCCACCCGCGCCCCCCCCCCCCCCCCCCCCCCCCCCCCCCCCCCCC
>DASTLJ010000306.1:0-9458 GCA_035715125.1 Verrucomicrobiia bacterium | reverse complement strand
CACCAATGAGCTTAACCCGCTGAATATCATGTCTGCAATCATTGAGAGCGAGACCAACGTGGTTCTGACGACGACTGACCCCCGCGACCCGACGCGCCGCTACATCGTTCGTGTCGCAAGCGCGATTCCAGATGTGTTCGGCAATGAGCTCCCCGCGAACACCCTTATCCCAGTGGCTTCGTTCCTGGTCGACGTGATTTCCAGCTCTAATTCCTGGCGCTACGAACATTCCGGCACCGACCTCGGCACGAATTGGGCTAACGCGGCCTTCAGCGACGCGGGTTGGAGCAATGGACCGGCGCCACTGGATGTGTTCCGCGCTACCGCCGACCGGCCGGAGCCGCACTGTCGAATCGAACTCCCCATCGGCGATCCCGTTGGAACCTGCCTCCTGTCGCTCTCCAACGCCGCGGGCACGGCGCAAATCTCCGCCGCCTATTTCCGGACCCGCTTCTACTTCAGTGGCGACGCCGCCCACAGCGTCTTGAGCGTCCAGCCCATCATCGTCGACGACGGAGCAGTCTGCTACCTGAACGGCACGGAACTCTTTCGCCTGGGCCTGCCGGACGGCCCGGTGTCTTACGCGACCCTCGCCAACCGCACGGTCGGCATCGCAATGCCGGAATTCCGGGAACTCGCCCCGCGCGGGCTTGTCCAGGGCGAAAACGTCCTGGCCGTCGAGGTGCACCAGGACAGCCTGCTCAGCGCCGATCTGACCTTCGGAATGACCGTCAAAGCGTTTGTGCCGTCGGTGGTCGAGGCGCCTCGACTTAGTTCCGCCTTGTCCGGCGGCAACATCACCATCTCGTGGGCTCCCGGGGTGGGCCGCCTGCAAAGCGCGACCGAGATCGGGGGTCGCTGGGATGACGTGCCGCCGAGCGATCCACCCAATCCGCACACCGAGCCAGCCACAGGCGCGCTCAAATTCTTCCGCGTCGTCGTGCCGTAGCGGATTCGCCTGCATTGCTCATCGACGATCGTAGCCGCCGACGTGAGGAGGCGGATGGAGCGGGTGGCCACGTTTTCCGCCTATCCATGACGCCGGTAGGGCGAGGCTCCTGCCGAGCCGAAACTCCCGGTTTGATCGCGGCTCGGCAGGAGCCTCGCCCTACCGGATCACGGCTGCCTGGCCCCCGCCTGCTTCGCCCTGGCCCGTTCGATCCCCTTTCTCGCGGGCACGAACGCCGGTTCCATCTTCAGCACCTGTTCGAACTGGCTGATGGCTTCGTCGTAATTCCCCAGCGCCGAGTAGGAGTTGGCCAGGTTGAAACGAGCCTCGAGGTAGTCGGGATTCACGCGGATGGCCTCGGTGAACTGCACGATGGCTTCCTTCGGCTTGCCCAATTCCGCCAGGCACCGGCCCAGATTATTGAGCGCCGAACTGCTCTCGGGATTCACCTTGAGGGCTGCCGAAAAGTGTTCAAGCGCCTCCGTGTGCCGCCGCAAGCCCACCAGGAGATTGCCGAGATTGTTGTGCGCTTCGGCGTAGTCGGGGAAAATCCGCAGCGCCTCGGCGTAATGCTGCATGGCCTCGTTTGTATTGCCCTGACGCGCCAACGCAAACGCCAGGTTGAAATAGACCTCTTCATCCTCCGGATTGAGCTTCATCGCCGCGCGATATTTCTGGATGGCGCCTTGTGTGTCGCCCTGAGAAATCAACTCGTTCCCCTCATTCATCAGCGTGAGGACGTCATTGCTCGCCGGGGCGGCGTTGGTGGCCGGAGCCCCGGCCGTGACGGGGGACGGAGCAAAGGCCGGCTCCGACGGCGCGGCGACAGTCGAGTTGGTGGTGTTTGAAGCCCTTCTGAATATGGGACGGAATACCGTCGATTCCCAAGGTTTCCAGGTCGTCAAGATCGCCGCGACGGCAATCACCAGCACGAGAAGCCCGAACACGACGAGGAGGCCCGGAAACGATTTGCCCTCCCGTGCTCCGGAGGGCTTCGAACGCGGCTTCATGCTTCGGCACTTATAGGGCGACACGCGCGGATGTTCAACCTGCAACAGAGGCCGTTTTGCTGATTCGTGATCAGCCTTCACCTTTTATACCCTTGTATCGGTACCATGAACCAACGCCCAACACAATGTAGGGCAGGCGTCTCGCCTGCCCTGGCCGCGAAGCGGCCAATGAGGTGCGCGCCTTCGGCGCTGGGCAGGCGAAACGCCTGCCCTACGTTGCGGTTCAGCCGTTCCCCGAGCAGCACTCACGGCGTTCGTGGCGGGCCGGCCTTGTTACGCAAGGTCTGGGCGTGCTGGAGAGCCACTGCGTTAGTCGGGCTGCGACGCAAGACCTCCTCGAATTGCTCCAGCGCCGGGGAATCCTGGCCCAGATTCAGCAGAGCCACCCCCAGATTGAGGCGCGCCTCGACCAACTCCGGCGCAAGGCGCACCGCTTCGCGGAACTGCTGGGCCGCGTCGGCCGCCAGGCCCTGCCGGCCGAACTCGACCCCAAGCAGGTAGCACGCCTCGGCCGAGCCGGGCGCCAGCCGCACGGCCTCGGCGTAATGCGACCGCACTTCCGGCTGCCGGCCGAGGGCCGCCAGGCACTGGCCCGCTCCTACGTGCAATTGGGCGTCGATGGGATTGAGCTTGATCGCGTCGAGATAATTCGTGAGCGCCTCATTAAACCAGCCACGGCTGTGACAGAAGCGGGCCAGCGTGGTGAGTTCCGCCGCCCGATAGACCCGGTGGGTGAGCGCCTTGCGAAAATGTTCTTCGGCTTCGGATTTCCGTCCCGCTTCCTCGAGAAGTTGGCCCAGCCCGAGCCAGGCCGGACCGAAGCGGGGTTTGAGCTGAATCGCGCGACGGAACTCGCTCATCGCCTGATCGCGGCGCCCGAGCCGGGCGTGGGCCTGGGCAAGGTTTTGCAGCGCCCAGAAACTGTCCGGGTCGCGCCGAAACGCCTCCGCGAACGCGTCCGCCGCTTCGGCGTACCGTTGCTGCCGCACCAGCACGTCGCCCAGTTGCCCCCAGGCCTCCGCGCTATGGGGCAGCAATTGGATGACGCGCCGGGCGGACTCCGCGGCTCCGGCGGCATCCCCCGCCGCAGCGAGAAACGTGGCCCGCTGGCTGTTCAGAACTGGATCCTCGGGCGATGCCGCAAGCGCCTCGCGAAACAGGTTCTCCGCCTGTTGCTGTGCCGCCTGCGCCGCCGGCCGAAGCTGCGCGATCAATTGCCGCAATCGACGCGTTTGATCGGCGTGATTCAACTGAAGCGTAAAGGGTGGATCGTGCAGGCGCCCCAGCACCTCGGCCGCGGCGCTCAGCCGGGCGGCGTCGGACCACGCCAGTCGCCGGGCGCACTCGTCGGCCGTGGCCCAGGGTTTGGCGGAGTCGGCGCCCCGCCGCACCTGTTCGGGCAGGAGCCGGTCCACTTGCTCGGCGAGAGTCCGGGCCAGGAGGTAGTTGCCCTCGAACGTGAGGTGAACGTGCTCGTAGAAAAGCTCGCTGCCCGGAAGCCCCCCGGGGCTTTGCAGGACGAAGGCCGATTCGGCGTCCGCCAGCGCAATGCGCTCCGGCTCGCGGGCCGATGCGACGCGCCGGATGATTTCGTTGAGCGGCCGATCGCAACGGAAACGCAGCGTGTCCAGGTCGCGCGCGAGGGCAAAACGGCGTCGTGCCTCCGTCGTGTCGCCGAGGGCCAGCGCCGCCGTGCCCCAACTGAAGTGCAGTTCCGCGGCCGAATCGTCGAGTTGCTCCGCTTCGCGAAATTGGCGGATGGCCTCCAAATGCCTGCCGGCTTCCTGCGCCTGGAGACCGCGCTCATAGATCTGTCGCCACTCGGAATGTTCATCGCCCCCCGCCGCCGGCCGGTGCGCCGACGCGAACGGCGCGCAGTCTTTGAGGTTCACCGCAACAGTACTGACCACGATGCCCGCGCCGGCGCGACGGCCGGCCTGGAGGATGTCCGTCAGGTTGCGCTCAAAATGCTGATAGACGATCGGCATCCGCGGGTCGTCGGCACGGACGCGGTTTTCGAGGAACATCCTCATGCCGCCCCACTCGCTCTTTGAGGCGGGGGGTCTGTGGAGCTGCCGCAGCGCTCGCTCGAGCAACTGGCCGGTGCGCGTGGTCTGAACAGCAAGGCTGGCGCGCACGAGCGGCAATCCTGGAGTTTGCGGGCCGAAGACGGTGCCCGCGCCGAACGGCCCGACCACTTCGTTGTTCCCCATGTAGACGACCCAGATGTCTCCGGCCGCACGGGCACAATCGCGAGCGATGGGCAGAATGGTGTGCGAGTTGATGCCGGTCATCGCGGCGTTGACGACTTCGAACCGCGTGCCGGGGTAGCGATGGCTGAGCATCGCCTGCAACAGGCGGGGCATCCCGAAGTCGGGCTGGGGATCGCCGAAGGCCGCCGATTCGCCAAAGACGAACAGGCGCACCGTGCCGGCCGGTTTGGCCCGCGCAATCGCGAAGCTGGCCGGTTGAGTGGATTGGTCCGGCCCAAAAAATCGCCAGCCGAAACGGTTGTTTTGAACGAACACCTCTTTCCCGGCGTGCTCGGCAGGCAGAAGGAATGAAGTTGGATTGCCGAATCCGGCCACGCGCAAGGCCAGTTCGAGAAGAAGGAACAACAGCGCCGGAATGAACACAGCCAACGCCAGGCGAGCGCACCAGAGCTTCAGACCGGTGACGCGCTTCCTCGGCAATCCCTCCGCGTTCGGCCGGCCCGTTGCGCCGGGCGGATCGGTGGACGCCGGAGCCTTGCTTTTGTAACGCGCCATGTGGAACGCACTTTAGCCGCCGGGAGGGCGACGGACAAGGGCGGCAAACTGGGGGTTGAATCGTTGAATCGTTAAAACGTTGAATCGTAGAAACGGCCCGCGTCAGCGTCGAGATTGCCGCTCTTCATGAACTTGTAGGTAGGGCGCGCCGCTCCGCGCGCGCCGCACCCGGGATCCCAGACCGGCGCGCGCGGAGCGACGCGCCCTACCATCCCTTCGTGGTTCAGGGGTTCAATGCGCGAAGATTCGCTTGGGAAAATTCCTTCAACGATTCAACGTTTCAACGACTCAACGATTGAACGCTTCAACGCTTCAACGCTTCAACGCTTCAACGATTCAACGATTCAACGCTTCAACGCTTCAACGATTCAACGATTCAACGATTCAGTTTCCCCTTGAGCCACGCTCACGCAGCCGCGATAAATCCCGCGCTCGATGAATATCTTTGAGGAATTGCAATGGCGCAATCTGGTCCAGGACTGCACCGACGTGGACGTGTTCAACAAACGCCTCGCCGCGGGACCGATGACGCTCTACGGCGGATTTGACCCGACGGCCGACAGCCTGCACGTCGGCAATCTCGTTCCGCTGCTCGGTCTGCGCCGCTTCCAATTGGCGGGACATCATCCCATCGCCGTGGCGGGCGGGGCGACTGGCTCCATCGGCGACCCCAGCGGCAAGGCTGCCGAGCGGCAGCTCCTCAGCCGCGAAGCCCTCGACGCCAACGTCGCCTCCATCAAACGGCAGCTCGAGCGCTTGCTCGACTTCGACACGAAAACCAATCCCGCCCGGCTGGTCGACAACGCGGACTGGACCGCCCCCGTGAGCTACCTGGCGTTCCTGCGCGACATCGGCAAGCATTTTTCCGTGAACGTGATGGTTTCGAAGGAAAGTATCCGCGCGCGGATGGAAGACCGCGAGGCGGGCATCAGTTACACCGAATTCAGCTACATGCTGCTGCAGGCTTTCGACTTCTATCACCTCTGCCGGGAGTTCAACTGCGAACTTCAAATCGGCGGCAGCGACCAGTGGGGCAACATCACCGCCGGCATCGACCTCTGCCGCAAGAAACTCGGCCGGCACGTTTTCGGGATGACGCACCCGCTTGTGACGAAGGCCGACGGCACCAAGTTCGGCAAGTCCGAGAGCGGCAACGTCTGGCTCGACGCCCGACGCACGAGTGTCTACAGGTTCTACCAATTCTGGATCAATTCCGAGGACGCCGTGGTCGTCCGCTACTTGAAATATTTTACCTTCCTTGATCGGGCAGAGACGGACGCACTCGCCACACAGCACTCCGAAAAGCCGGAGTCGCGCGCCGCCCACCGGGCGCTGGCCAAGGCGGTCACCTCGCTCGTCCACGGCGAAGCCGCGTGCGTCGAAGCGATCCGGGCGAGCGAACTCCTGTTCGGCGGCGGGCTCGAAGGCATTCCGGAGAGCACTTTCAACGAAATCGTGGGTGAAGTACCCTCGAAGGAGATCGAAATGACGAAACTCTCCGGCGCCGGCTCGGCCCTCGTTGAACTGCTCGTCCACTCCGGCCTCTGCCCCTCAAAAGGCCAGGCGCGAAAAGACATCGAAGGCGGCGGCATCTACCTCAACAACGTCCGCGAAGCCAACGCGCAACGCGCCGTGACGACCTCCGAACTGCTCTTCGGCAAGCACCTCCTCTTTCGCAAAGGGAAACGAAATTACGCCGTGTTGACGGCCCGATGATCTCAGACACGCGTAGCTGCGACCGTGAGGTCGCAGGCCGACTTCGGCAGGGTCGAACGTTAAATCGTTGAATCGTTAAAGCGTTGAATCGGAGAACCGCTAAACCGCTCAACGGCTGAAGTGTGGAAGCGCCGACCCGATTCAACGATTCAACGCTTCAACCCTTCAACTACCTCGCAGCAAGCTCCACCGCTCGACCAATCCTCACCCCCGCCATGATTCCCTTCACGTGTTCCAGTTGGCCCCACTCGGCGGCGCTGAAGATGCGCCGGGCGGCTTCAGCCACCTGCGGCAGACCGTACCGGGGATGCGCGTCGTGAATCGCCACTCGCGCCCGCGGGCTGAGAAACGGCGCCCAGTCGAGGTAGTCCAGGTATGCGCGATCGTGATTGCCGTCGATCCAAAGGAAATCAATCCGCCGATTCCACGTCTTCACCACTTCCTCCGCGAAGCCCTGGATCAACTCGACACGGTCGGCAAGACCGCAGGACTTGAGCCGCTCGGCCACAAATAGCCGCGACGGCTTGTCCTCCAGCGGGACGCACTGGTCGCACAACGCGGTCTGCTGAGCCAGTTTCGAGTCGAACGGGTCGATCGCGTACACCTTCGACCCGTTTTCCAGGCAGCCTGAGGCCAGGTAGCTGGTGGACAGTCCGGCGTAACACCCGATCTCGACGATGGTCGAGTGCGGCGGCAGCCGGCGTGCCCATCTGTAAAGCATCGCCGCCTCGGTATGGCGAATCATCCCGCCGTATCGGCCCTTGCTGAAGCGGTGGCCGTACAAAACGCCCGCGAGGTTGTGATAGAACGGGCGCGAGAATCCAAAGAGGAGCTTCGGTTCGCGATCCCGGAAGGCCCGATCTACAAATGCGCTGTTGGTCATTCGACGTGTCCTGCGCGGGCCCACTCCGCCCTGGAGGCGGCCCGGCACGGACCCGAGGCTATCGGCGGCCCGCCCGCGCGTCAATCCAACCGCCCAAAACCCAATGATTCCACGCCGTGGTTCGGAATGGCTGCCCGTTACGCTGTTGCGCTTGCGACGAAGCACCGACGAGCTTACTATGAGCGCGACATGAAGCCAGTTGTCAATCTGGACGAAACGTTCGGCAAGGTAGTCGGGCGACGACAACCGCCAGCAGACGGCCTGACGGTGACGCCCGCGCAACAGGCCCAAGACGCGCGAGCATGGAAGAACGCGCTGCGCACGTTCCCGATTCCCAAAGGCGTTTACCGTTTCCGCACACACGAGAAAGCTGACGCGTGGCTATGGCAGATGCTGACCCGCCCTCGCCGCTGAGCCGCGACGAGTGCCGCGAGCCGACCCTTGAGGATCTCCTCAAACTCTGCCGCGCCCTGAACGACACCGACGCCCGGTACTTGGTCGTCGGAGGATTTGCCATCCGTGCCGCCGGCTTCACGCGCACGACAATGGATGTTGACCTTCTGGTCGAGACCGGAGCCAACAACGAGGAGCGTGTTATCCGCGCTTTGATGACCCTCCCAGACCAGGCTATTCGAGAACTCAAGCCCGGCGATGTTGACGAATACGGTGTCGTCCGTGTCGCGGACGAAATCCTGGTCGACCTCATGAAAAGCGGCTGCGGTGTGGACTATGCCGACGGCATCCGGGACGCCGTTGTGAGAGAGATTCAAGGCGTTCGGATTCCGTTCGCCTCGCCGCAGACCCTGTGGCGCATGAAACAGACGCACCGCGAGAAGGACATTCCGGATCGGCTATTTCTCCGCAAGCTTCTGGCCGCACAAGGAATCCAAGTGGAGGAGAAACCAATCCTTCCGCCCCAGGGAGGAGGATTGCGCGGGTGGCTGCGCCGGACCTTTGGAGGGACAGAGTAAGAGCCGTTCGGCCCGAGAATATTGCGCAAGGCATCGAATTGAAACCAGGCTCGTAACTCGCTCCGTCCGCTGGCAGGTTGCCCGCCTTGCATGGAACTTCGCGATTTTGCCGAACAAATCCTGTTCGCGCCGACGCTGGAGGCAAAGCTCCGCGCTCCCGAAGCCATCACCGATGAACGGCCCGGCCCGCCGATCGTGGCACCCGCCACTCCCGGCCGCCCGACCCGGCTCCGTTTCAAGCCGCCCGGCTCGCGCAAGGCCGATTTTCCTGGCACGCACCGGCTGGAAGAGGAGTCCGAACGCGGACGCCTGCTGCACTTCTTCGCCAATCACGAATTGCTCGCAACGGAACTGATGGCCCTGGCGCTCCTGCGGTTTCCCGAAGCGCCCGCCGCTTTCCGCCGCGGTGTGTTGCGGACGCTTCAGGACGAACAGGAGCACACGCGGCTTTATCTGGACCGTATGAAGTCCTGCGGCATCGAATTCGGCCAATTGCCCGTCAGCGGCTACTTCTGGCGCGCGATTTCCGGCATGGCAAATCCGATGGACTTCGTGGCCGGCCTGAGCCTGACCTTCGAGCAGGCGAACCTCGATTTCGCCCGGCACTTCGCCCGCGCCTTCACGGCCGTGGGCGACGCTGAGAGCGCGCGGCTGCTCGACAGAATTCATCGCGACGAAATCGCGCACGTCGCCTCCGGCCTGAAATGGTTTCGACGCTGGAAGAATCCCGGCCAGAGCGATTGGGAGGCGTTCTGCCAGCAGCTTAAGTTCCCGCTGTCGCCGCAGCGCGCCAAAGGCCCCGCGCTGGATGTCGAAGGCCGCCGCGCCGCGGGACTCGAGGCGAATTTCATCGACGCACTGAACGTATTCTCGCGGTCCAAGGGCCGCACGCCGAGCGTGTTCGTTTTTAATCCGCTGGCCGAAGGCCACATCGCCCAGGGCAGGTCGTTCACGCCGGCGAAGCACCAGACCCAGCTCGCTCGCGACCTGGCGAACCTGCCGCAGTACCTCTGCCAGCAGGATGACCTTGTGCTCGTGGAGCGGCGGCCGTCGGTGCAGTTCCTGAGTGCCATCAAGCAGGCGGGCTTTCCGCTTCCCGAGTTCGTCGAGTTGGAATGCAGCCGCCCCCTCACCCCGGCCCACTCCCCCTCGGAGGGGGAG
>DASTLJ010000305.1:0-2423 GCA_035715125.1 Verrucomicrobiia bacterium | reverse complement strand
TCACCTCGCGGCCCTCGGCGCGGATGACGCGCACCGTGAGCGTCACAGTCGCCCCGACCGGCGTGGGCGCGAGGTGCCGCAAGTCGATCTCCATGCCGACCGTCCGCTCGTTGGCGTCCAGCAGCGGCGCGAGCGCCTGCCGAGCCGTGCGCTCGATCAGCCCGATGAGGCTGGGCGTGGAGAGCACCGCCGGCATGCCGCCCTCGGCAAACTCAATGGCGTGCTTCGCCTCGACGACGAATTGAAACTCGCCGGTTAGCCCGACGTTGGGAACGCTGTTCATAAGCCCGGCACCAAAGCGATCTAGCGGGTCGAAACGCCGGCCGGTCAAATCAAAAGCCCGCCCGTTCGGATGGCGCGCGAGCCGGCGCGGCGCTCAGGAGCGCGGCCTTTAGGCCGCTTCGCGGTCCGAGCGGCATGGAGCAAACGACTAGCTTGTGGGCTTTGGAACGGTGAAGCGGCGTGAACGCCGCGCTCCGACCCGTCTGAAATCGGGGGCAGTGTCTGGATGCGCCGCCCTCCACTGGATCCCTCCCGTTCGGACTTCCACCCTTCGCACCACTCGGGCAAGGTCATACTCTGAAACTGTGACCTTCGACCGCGAACAGCTCTCGCGTGACGCCGCCGCCCTCGCCACGCGCGGGGCGTGCATCGGCGCCAGCTCGTGGAAATACCCCGGCTGGTGCGGCCAGCTTTACGACCAGGCGCGCTACGTCTACCGGGGGAAATTCTCCGAGGCGCGCTTCGAACGCCTCTGCCTCGCGGAGTACGCCGAAGTCTTCAAGACCGTCAGCGTCGATGCGGCCTACTACAAATTCCCCACCGCCTCCTACCTCGAGGGACTCGTCTCCCAAGTGCCCGCGGATTTTCTTTTCTCGTTCAAGGTCACCGACGAGATTACGATCAAGAAGTTCGCCAATCTCCCCCGCCACGGCGCGCGCGCCGGCCAAGCGAACGCGAATTTCCTGAACGCGGACCTTTTCGCCCGAGCGTTTCTGAAGCCGTGCGAGCCGTTTCGCAACAACATCGGGCTGCTGATGTTCGAGTTCTCGAAGTTTTACCCGGCTGACTTCGCGCGCGGACGGGACTTCGTCGAGGCGCTCGACGGTTTTCTGGCGAAACTCCCTGGCGGCTGGCGCTACGGCATCGAGATTCGCAACCGCAACTTCCTTCATCCGGATTACTTCGCGACTCTGGCGCGCCACCGCGTCACGCACGTCTTCAACAGTTGGAGCGATATGCCGCCGGTGCCGGAACAAATGGCCCTCGCCGGCAGCCGGACGGCGCCCGACACGCTTGCCGCACGCTTCCTGCTCCGTCCCGGCCGAGACTACGAGCAGGCGGTCAAGCTTTTCAGCCCGTACTCGGAACTGAAGGATCCGTATCCCGAAGGCCGCGCGGCCGGCACCGCGCTCATCGTTGAGGCGCTGACGAGCGACGGCGCAAAGAAGGTGTTTATTTTCGTGAACAACCGATTCGAAGGCAACGCGCTGGCGACGATTCGCGCGATGCTGGATGGAGCGTTGAACGGGATTGAAGCAAAGAATGGAAACCACAGATGAACACAGATGCACACAGATTCTAGTGGAGAAAGTCTTTTCTCCTTATGGGTGTGAACCCGCCTGACAGGGCAAAGCAACCTTATCTGTGTCCATCTGTGGTTTCAAGTGCTCCTCTTAAGTTCAAAGTCTTTCCACGCGCGCCTGGCAATTGTAGTCGGGCACTCCGCCGAGAGCATCGACCACGCCGCGCCGAATGATGACGTTCGCCTCGGGCCAGTGGACTTGGAGGTTGCCGCGGGCCATCGGCGCGAAGAAGACGCGGCCCTCCAGTCGGCCGAGCTCGTTCACCAGCGCGACGCGATCCCGGTTGCGCAAGTGCAACGCCGCGGCGTCCTCGGGATTCATGAATACCGCGTCCCGTCCGGCGCCGGTGAGGGGGTCGACTTCGCCGTAGATGAGCGTGTTAAACTGCTTGCCGCGCCGCGTGCTGATCTCGAAGGTGCCTTCAGGCCGATCCAGGTTCGGAAGAGGAACGGCGCGGAAATGGGCCTTGCCATCGGCCGTGTTGAATTTACCGTCCGCGCACAAGTGAGGTCCGCCATACTGAAAGGCGTCGCCGGTCTTTTGCAGACGCTGGATGCCGTAATAGAACGGCACGACTTGGGCAATTTCCTCGCGGATGGCCTGACCGAACTCGCACTTCAACAAATGCGCCCGCTTTGGCCAGGTCGCGGCGGCCAGGTCGAGCAGGATTCGCCATTCGGCGCGCGCCTCGCCCACTTGCCGCGGAATTTCCGGGCTGAACGCAATGCGCCGCTCGGTAATCGTCTCCGTGCCGCCGCCGTCCTGCTCATAGCGGGTCTTGGCCGGAAGGAGAATCACTTCCTCCCGCGGCTCGATAAACATTTGATCGGTAAGAAT
>DASTLJ010000304.1:0-9042 GCA_035715125.1 Verrucomicrobiia bacterium | reverse complement strand
GAAAGTCGCTTCCGCCAGTTTCGCGGGCTCCGACTTCACTTTGGGGTTCATGGCCGCGACGGGCCAGACCTACTCGGTCCAGTATCGCGATGCCTTCGATGCGGCACACCCGTGGATGACCATGACCAATTATGGCCCGCCCGGCGGCACGGGACCCGTGACGGTCTTCGATTCGAACGCCGGCGCCAGCCCTACGCGTTTTTACCGCATCGTCAATCCCGCGGTGCCGTGAGTCACTCATTCCACTTGACCCGCTGGCAACCGATTATAGCTTAAGCAGGTGGACGCTCTGGCGATTAGACAACTCTTGGCGCAACGGCCGTTCCAGCAGTTCACGCTGCACTTGGCCAATGGGCGGTCGCTGGATGTGCCTCATCAGGACTTTATCTCCATCTCTCAGAGCGGCAGGCGCGTCATCGTCGAGAAAAACGATGATACCTTCGAGATCGTTGATGTCTTGTTGATTAACAGCGTGGAAGTGAAGCCACACGGCCAGGCCGCGTAGCAGCGGTCGCTGCATCATGCCAGATTCACCGGGTCGATGTCGATCGTGAGGGTCACGTCGTCGGGGAGTTGAATCGTTTCATTGAGTTTCGCTAGGTGCCGGCTCAAGGCGGTCATCTGGCGGGTGCGCAGCATGATCTGGTAACGGTAGAAAGTTTCGGCGCGGGCCAGCGGAGCGGCGGCGGGGCCGGCGATGATGAGATCGCGGAGGGAGGGGGAGTGGGGAAGCGAGGGAGTGGGGGAGTGAGGCGTTAAGCTTTCATCAAGCGCCAAAGCTAGCTCGTCACTCCCACTCGCCCGCTCCCCCGCTCCCTCACTCCCGGCCGTCTTCCCACTCACGAGCTTCTCCAGCGCGCGCCGCAAGTGCTCCGCCCAAAAGGCCACCTTCTCCTCGTTGCGGCCCTTCACCACGAGCAAGGCGATGCGGGCGATGGGCGGATACTTGAGTTGCTCGCGGTATTCGATCTCCTGCTCGTAGAAGCCGGCATAATCATGGCGGCGGGCGTATTGAATGGCGGGATGAAACGGGGTGAACGCCTGGACGATCACCTCGCCTTCCACGTCGCCCCGGCCGGCGCGGCCGGCGACCTGAGTGAGGAGTTGAAAGGTGCGTTCTCCCGCGCGGAAGTCCGGGATGTGCAGGCTGAGATCGGCATAGACGATCCCGACCAGCGTGACGTTCGGAAAGTGCAGCCCCTTGGCGATCATCTGCGTGCCGACGAGGATGTCGATCTTCCCGGAGCGGAAGTCGCCAAGGATACGACGATAGTCGTCCTTGCGTTTGAGCGTGTCGGAGTCCATGCGCTTGACGCGCGCGTGGGGGAAAAGTTTCGTGAGAGTGTCCTCGACGCGCTCGGTGCCCAGGCCGGCGTAACGGATGGCGGGGTTGGCGCAGTTCGGCTCGGGACACGCGCGGGGGACGGGGGCGGTGTGGCCGCAAATGTGGCACAGGAGCTTTTGCGCGGCGCGATGGTAGGTGAGCGAGACGGAACAGTTCGGACACTGGGCGACGTAGCCACAGCTCGGGCACTGAAGCGAGGCGGACCAGCCCCGGCGGTTGAGGAACAGGATGGATTGTTCCTTGCGTTCGAGGCGTTGGGCGAGGGCCTCCTTGAGTTTCTCGGAAAAGATTTGGATGCCCTTGGCCTTGCGGTTCTCGGCCCGCAGGTCGATGACGCGGACGATGGGCATCTTCCGATCGTCCACACGGCTGGGCATCTCCAGGAGCGCGTACTTCCCGCGGTGGACGTTGTAGAAGCTTTCCATCGAAGGCGTGGCGGAACCGAGAACAACGACGGCGCCTTCCATCTGGCCACGGACCACGGCGACGTCGCGCGCGTGGTAGCGCGGGGATTCCTCCTGCTTGTAGGAGTGTTCGTGTTCCTCGTCCACGACGAGAAGGCCCAGCGGTTCGACGGGCGCGAAGATGGCCGAGCGTGCGCCGATGACGATCCGGGCGCGGCCCTGGCGAATCTTCTGCCATTCGTCGTGGCGCTCGCCAGCACTCAAGTGGCTGTGGAGGACGGCGACGAGGGTTTGGAACTGGCCGGAATTGAACCGAGCCTTGAACCGCTCGACCGTCTGCGGCGTGAGCGAGATTTCAGGGACCAGGACGATTGCACCCTTACCCTGCGCAAGGGCGTGGGCGATGGCCTGGAGATAAACTTCGGTCTTCCCCGAGCCGGTGACGCCGTGGAGGAGGAAAGTGCGGGAGGGTGAGGGAGTGAGGGAGTGAGGGAGTGGGGGTTCGCGGCGGGCAACCGGCGTTGCTGTCCCACTCCCCCGCTCCCTCACTCCCTCACTCCCTGCATCCATTGCCCTGGCTATCGCCTCCAACGCCCGCGCCTGCTCGGGATTCAGCGCGAGGGGTTGACTGGCAAGGATGGTTTCGTTCGCGTAAGGGTCGCGTTCGGAAATCTGCGGCGCGATGGAGATGAGGCCCCGGTCTTCGAGGCGGCGGACGGTTTCGCCGGTGGCCCCCGTCAGGCGGAGCAGTTCCTGGAGCGGCAACTCGCGCCATTCCTCGATGACATGCCAGACATCGGCCTGGCGTCTCGTCAGCTTGGGCGCTTCCCCGGTGCGCGGAAGAACGCGGACGTAAAGGCGCTCGCGCCAGCCTGTGGTTTCCTTGCGTACGGCGTCGGGAAGGACGCTCTTGAGTGCGATCTCGACCGGGCAGCAGTAGTAGTCGGCAATCCAGCGCGCGAGCGCCAGAATCCTTGGCGTGACCTGGCTCTGCTGGCCGATGACTTTGGCGATAAACCGGAGATTGGTGTGCGTTGATTCCTCGATGAGCGCCGTGACGACCCCGAGCACTTCGCGCGGGCCGAACGGCACCTTCACGCGGCTGCCGACCTCGATACGGTCCGCGAACTCGGGAGGAATGGCGTAATCGAACTCCTTGCGCAGGGCGATTTCGAGGGTGACGCGGGCGACCATCGCGGCTCAGTCTAGCGCGGCGGGGCTTCAGTCCAAGCCCGGTGTTCTGCCAGCCCCGCGCAGTGGATGCGGTTGGAACCACCGGGGTCCGAGGCGAAGGCGGGGAAGGGCTGACAGCCCGTTCAAAAACTCCAGGTGGAGTTGTAGCGGCGGTCTGTGACCGTCGAAATCGGGCCAGAATGCGCAGTTTCTTCGGCGCTCATAGAGCGCCGCTGCAGTTTTTGAACGGGCTGCTAAAGTGTTGAACCGTGGAACCGTTAAATCGTTGAATGGTTAAATCGTTAAATCGTTAAATCGTTAAATCATCAAATGATTGAAGCATCGAGGTGAAGCCGCCGGCGCGCTTCGACCGCCTCAAGGATCCAACGCTTCAGCGATTCAACGATTGAACGATTCAACGATTCAACGATTCAACGATTCAACACGTCAACGAACCGAATGATCGAGACCATCAAACGCTACAAATGGTGGCTGCTCGGGGTCATCCTCCTGGGCGTGCTGGCGTGGTGGCTGGATTGCTGGCGCACGTATCAAGAGCACAGCCATGACACAGTGATCCTCGCCGCGGCGGCCAAGCATCACGTGCATCCGGCCCTGATCAAGGCGGTGGTGTGGCGCGAGAGCTGGTTTAATCCCAAGGCACGAGGCCGAAGCGGCGAGATTGGCCTGATGCAGATTATGAAGCAGACGGGAAGCGATTGGGCGGCGGCCGAACACGTGAGGCTCTTCCTCCACGAGCGGCTCTACGATCCGGCGAAGAACACCGAGTGCGGCGCCTGGTATTTGAAGCGGCTGCTGGCCCGCTACCAGCGGGCGGACAATCCCCTGCCCTACGCGCTGGCCGCCTACAACGCCGGCCCCGCCAACGTGACCAAGTGGAGCACCGGGGCGGCGTCGACGAACGCGAGCACGTTCATCCGCCAGATCCGATTCCCGGCCACGAAGGACTACGTGCTCTCCGTGATGACGCGTTTCAATCGATACGCGGCCGAGTTGCCTTCGCGGGGCCGGCCCGGGCCGCTTAATCCTTCGTCATCGCCTGCAAACGCCGGTCGAGTTCACGCCGCAGCGCCTCGCGCGCCTCGTCCGAGGCGTCGCGCGGGACGGCCAGCGGCTCGCCGAACGTCACGGTCACACGGCTGAACGGCAGCGGGATCTGGAAGCGATCCCAGCTCTTCAAACAAATCTTCCAGCCCACGTGGTACGACACGGGCACGACGCCGAGCCCGGTCATTTGCGCCAGGTAAACCGCGCCTTCCTTGCACACGTAACGCGGACCGCGCGGGCCGTCAGGCGTCAGCGCAAGGTCGTGTCCCTGCTCCGCAAACCGCGACAGCTCCAGCATCGCCTGCGCCCCGCGCCTGCTGGAAGAGCCGCGGACGGATTGGACGCCGAACAACTCAATGAGCCGCGCCATCATTGCCCCGTCGCGGCTGGCGCTGACGATGGCGGCCAGCCTGGGCGGACGCCCGTGTGCGCGCATGAAGCCGCGGTAAACGAAAATGCTGAGCGGCAGCCGATTGTGCCAGGCGCAGAAAATGTGCGGGCCGGCCGCCGCCGAAAGCGCGCTCGGAAATGCATCCCAGCGGAAGCGAAGCGTCGCGCCCACCAGACGGATCACCGCGTAGATGAACCAGGCCAGCGCGCGTCGCGCGAGCGTTGGTTTCTGCGGGACGACGACGCCGGACTGGGCGGGTTTGGCCGATTGCACGGGCGTTTCCACGTTCATGAGCCTCCCTTCTTCAGCGCGGAACGCACGAGTTCTTCGAGCGGAGCCTGGGGCCCCATCGAAGCCTGCGCCGCGCGCACGGCGTCGTGGGCCTCGGCCTGCTTGAAGCCGAGCGCGATGAGGGCGAGGACGGCGTCGTTGAGCTTCTGGTCGGCCTCGCTCAAGGCGTGCCGGGCGCTGCTGGCCTCCCAGGCGCCGGCCGCGCCGATCTTGTCCTTCAACTCGACGACGATCCGTTCGGCGGTTTTTTTGCCGACGCCGGAGATTTGCGAGAGGGCCTTCACATCGCCGTTGGCGACGGCGCCGCGCAAGGCGGCGACGTTCATTCCGCTGAGGACGTTGAGGGCGAGCTTCGGCCCGATGCCGCTGACGTTGTGGATCAGCAGCCGGAACAAATCCCGCTCGGCGGCGGACATGAAACCGTACAGCACGTGGGCGTCCTCGCGCACGGCCAGGTGGGTGAGCAGATGCACGTCGTGGCCGGGCGAGGGCAGTTTGTCGAACGAGGAGAGCGGAATGAGCGCTTCGTAACCCACGCCCAGGACCTCGACGATGACCTGCGTAGGCAGGGCTTCAACGAGTTTGCCGCGAAGAAAAGTAATCATCGTGCAACGCGCCGCGAGTATGAGCAGGGAAGGCGGCGGAGAGGAAGGGGATTTGACGCGGCGGAGGGGGTGAGGAGGGGAGGGAGTGGCGGAGTGGGCCGGTCAGTGGGTGAGCCGGTGAGTGGGTGAGTGAGTCTTCCCACTCACCGGCTTACTCACTTACCCACCCACGGTTTTACGAACACCGGATGGCTCACTCTCCCGCTCCCCCACTCCCCCACTCCCTCACTCCCTAAATCCTCCTCGGCGGCGCGAGCGAATACCGTCCGTTCTCCTGCGCGTACGTCAGGGCCAGCGCAAGCGCATCCGCGGCGTCGGGCAAAGGCAGCTCGGACAACCCCAACCGGCGCTGGACCATCTTCGCGACCGCCGGCTTCTGAGCCGCGCCGTAGCCGACGATGGCCTGCTTCACTTTTCGCGGGGCCAGTTCGTAGATTTCGAGGCCCGCTTCGCCGGCCGCGACGAGGCTGGCGCCGCGGGCCTCGCCCATGATCAGTGCGGTCTGAATATTCTGCGCGTAAAAGAGCCCCTCGACGACGCACACGCCCGGCCGGAATTGCCGGATGATGTCACGGAGCGCGTGGGTGATTTGAACCAGACAGCGCGAGCGCTCCCAGTTCGGCGACGCTTTGATCGTGCCTTGCGCAAGGACGCGCGCCTGCTTGCGGTCGACTTGGAGGACTCCGTAGCCGGTGCCGCGCAACGACGGGTCGATGCCGAGGATGACCTGGCGGGCCGGTGCCGGTCCCTGCATGTGGCCGGGCTCGAGGACGCTCGCGGGCGTGCGGCCGACACCGGAGACGCGGTTTTGCATCTGCTCGAATTGTCGGGGAGAGATGCTCATCGCGCAGGGAGAGTAATCAGAAGCGTCGTGCCCAACTGTAAGGCCCGCGCTCGCCAAGGCAAGCGCGGGCCTGAAGTCTAAATGGATCCGGCGCCTAACGACTCTTCCTACCGTCCCCCGAGGAAGAAGGCGAGGAGCCGGAAGACTTGCCGGAGGAGCCGCCCGAGGAACCACTGGAAGAACCACCTGAAGGCGCAGACACGTGCGGGCTGCTGGAAGGCGCGCTCGAAGGAGGAGCGACGTGCGATTGATGGCTCTCGACTCGCGCTGGCGCGGTGTAGCTTGGCGCCGGGCGGCTATAGTTCTGCGACGGAGCAACTGCGGCCGGCCTATTGTAGCTCGGCTCGGCGGAACGAGCGACCGGTGCCTGCGGCGCGACCGGTTTTTGGTAAGCACCGCCCGGCTCGACCCCAGCCTGGCCGCCCTTGGGCGCCGACGGGACACCCGGGGAGGAACTCAGCCCAGGCGATTTAACCGCGGGCGTGGAGGCGACCTTCGACGACGATCCATTGCCGGGCGCCGGCTTTGCATAACCAGAGGACGGCTGCTGGGTTTCCTTCGAAGCGGAGACGGCGTCGCTGTGCGCGGCGCGGCTCGATACGCCGGGCTTCCCGGCCAAACCCGACGCGCCAGGCTTGGCAGCGTGCTGCGGCCCGGTCGCAGGCGCATCGGCATCGTCCGAGGATTGGGCAGCCACCGAGGTCGTAGGCTTGGTGTATGGCGCAGAGGGAGTCGGGCCGCCGGTTACAATTACGGGCTGACGCGCCGCGTCCAAGGGCTTGGTGTAAACGGTGACTGGCGTCGGGGCCGTGCGAGACTTGCTCGCAGCGCTGCCGCTGTAACTGTTGGCCGCAGGGGCCTGGTAGGAGGTCGCCTGGGCGGCGACAGGTTCGGAGAATGAACTCTTCCCGGCGAATGAGACCGACGCCGGCTTGACGTAGCCGGCGGGGTGCACCACCGCCGTGCCCGCAGTCTTCGGCGCCGACACGACGCTCTTGTGGGCGAGGGTGGCGGTCGGCGGACGGTAAACCGACAGCGTTTTGCCATCGGCTTCAAGCCGATCATGCCGCGTGCCGAGACTCTTCAAAGAGGTCGTGTCGTGAAGGGCGACTTGCCGGATATCGCCGCGGGTCACTCTGGCAATCCGGTTGAACCCAACGCCGTTGTTCACGATCGTGTTGTTGTTCCCGATGATGTAGTTGTTGACGACCGTGGTGTCCTTGTGGACGACGTGGTTCTGGTGATACGGCAGGAAGTAGTCGCAAGGCCGCCGGTCACAAAAGCGCCCCGTCGGGAGGTAGCAATAATCCGCGGCGCCAAGGCCAAATTCAAAGCCGATGCCAACCGAGGCCGAATGATAGGAGAAGCCGAAGCCGGTGGTGTAGCACGCCGCCGGTGGCAACGGCGCCCAACCGCAGTAGCTTGGCGAGTAGCGCCAGCTCACCCACGACGGCCCCCAGCACGTGTCCGGCACCCAGCACCAGCCGTATCCTGAAGGCCGGCACCAACGGCCGTAATGGAATGGCGCCCAGCCCCACGAATAATCCGAGTACCAGTACCAGCCTTGATTGCTCCACAGCCAGCGACCGCAGTCTCCATAGGGCCGCCACGAGTCATTCCACGTCGCGCAGGTCGGACGCCAGCACGACCCGTAGCCGGGCACGTCGAACCATGTGCCATAAGGGGCGAGCGAGCCGTAGAAGTACGAGTAATTCACTTCGGTTGCAGGTGGTGCAACATCGTACGCCACTTCGGCCGCCGGCGCCGGCGCGTACACGACACCCGCGTTGGCCGGTGAATTCACTGGCAGGGGCTCCGGAGGATTGGCCACCGCCGCGCCGTCACTCCTGGGGATGAATAGATTGGTCGCCGGCTCATTGAGCGCGACGCCCGGCGGCAGGGGCTTCACCGCGGTGGCGGCTTGCTTGCGCGCGAGCATCTCAGGAGACGAATCGATATTGATCAGCGTCGTAATGACCGCCGGCGGCGCGCCGAGGTCGTGCAGATAAACAATCTCGTTGGCGCCGAGGTTGAACGGCTGCGTCGAATTGGTGATATACGCCATCAACACGTCCTGGCCGACGTTGGCCTCGAGGAGCCGAACGACTTCGGCCAGCGCGGGCGAAAGTGTCGGCGGTCCGGCGGGCGGCGCGGTGACGACGTTGGTCGCGGGCGCTGCATTGGTGGCCGTGGCCCTGGTGATGATGATCGATCCTGGCGGCGCGGCGGGCGCGGCGGGGGCGGGCGGCGCCTCGTTTTTCACCACCGGCACGGGCGCCTCGCCCGATTTCGCGGGAGGCGGCGCAGCCTCGGCTGCAGCCAGCGCAAGTGTCGGTCCGGCGTTCGCGATCACTGGACCGTTTGCTTTGGCTTGATCCTCTTGACATCCTACACACAGCGCCAGGCTCGCGAACCCCATCCCCAGCGCCAACACCCGGAAGTTTGTTTTCATACGACAGCCCGTTTGTTAGGCAATTTAGCACTGCACTGCCCGGTTGCGAGCAAGATTTAGTTTGCAATGCACAGCGGATTGACTCGGCGGGTGTGTCAGCTATTCATTGGGCACTTCAGCGCGACTTATTCGACGCAACTCGTTGAATACAAACGTCAAAGCAAGTGCCTCACTGGCTGTCCAAATAATCGGCATTCGTGGCCCCGTGTTTTGCGGTTCGAGTCCCGAGCTTTGGGTTTCGGATTTCGGACTGCGTGACGCCCGAACAACTCGAAACCTGAAACTCCAAACTGAAGACCCGAGGCGCGAAGCGTCGTTGCGGGCATCGTTGCGCGCTTGCGGACAGGAGCGGCTTGCTCTAAACCTGCGCGACACCATGAAGCCGCTCCTCCTGTCCATCCTGTTTTTCGTCACGCCCGAGTCAGCCATCGCAGACGGCCCGACGGACAACGTCGCCGACAAGGTCCGT
>DASTLJ010000303.1:0-7919 GCA_035715125.1 Verrucomicrobiia bacterium | reverse complement strand
ATCGACAGCGAACGCGAGCCGGCCCTCCGCAAGGCCGCCTTGACCGCGCTGCTCGGTTACGATGACCCGCGCATTCCGGTGACCGTCCTCAAGGATTATGGCGCCTATGGTTCCGACATCCGTCCCGCTGCGCTCACGCTTCTGGCCAGCCGCGCCCCCTGGTCCCTCGCCCTCGCCCAGGCCGTGGACGCCGGCCGCATCAAGCCCGCCGACGTGCCGCTCGACACCGTCCGCCAAATCCAGCGCCACAAATCTGACCCGCTCGCTGCGCTTCTCCCCAAACTCTGGCCCAACGCCGGCCGGCCCACGAGCGAGGCGATGCAAAAACAGATTCAGCGCCTCGCCGGCGTTCTTCGAGAGGGCAAAGGTGACCCCTACGCCGGCCAGAAACTGTTCAACATCTCATGCGCCTCCTGCCACACACTGTTCGCTCGCGGCGGCAAGGTCGGACCCGACCTCACCACCTACCAGCGCGGCGACGTGGACACGCTGCTCCTGCACATCGTGAACCCGAGCGCCGAAATCCGGGAAGGCTTCGAAAACCTGGCCATCGAGACGAAGGATGGGCGTAGTTTCAGCGGCTTTCTCGTCGAGCGCGACGCGCGCATCGTCGTCTTGCGCGGTCTGGATGGGCAGAACATCACGCTCGAACAAAAGGAGATTTCCGAAATGAACGCCGCCGGCATGAGCCTGATGCCGGAGGGATTGCTCGACGGGTTGACGGACCAGCAGGCGCGCGACCTCTTCGCCTACTTACGCAGCACGCAGCCGCTGGCGAACTAACTTACTTGGGAAGGTATGAGGTATGAGGTATGAACCCGACAAGCGCGACGGCCCGTCCTTTCATACCTCATACCTCATACCTCATACCTTCCCAACAGAGAACGCCTCGGGCACACGCTGAGTGTGTCCGTTGACGGCGGCGGGGGCGAGCGCGTGACGTCCAGCGGCGTGGCGGTCGAGAAGCTTGCGGTACGTGGCAAGCGCCAGCAGGGGCCAACTGTTCCGGTACATGTCGTACTTAAGATAAAACACGTTCGGGAAGCCAGTGCCTGTGATTTCGTCTTCGCTCCATGAGCCGTCATCGTTCTGGGTGCGGAGCAGGTAGTCGATGCCGCGCTGGAGACACTCGTTGTGGGGATCGTCGAAGGCGCAGAGGCCCATGACGGCCCACGCGGTCTGGCTGGCGGTGCTCGGGCCTTTGCCTTTGAAGACGGGGTCGTCGTAGGTGTTGCAGCGTTCGCCCCAGCCGCCGTCTTCGAGTTGGACGCTTTCAAGCCAGCGACCGGCTTTCTGGAGCCAGGGCTGCTGCATGTTGATGCGCAGGGCGCGCAGGCCGCGCAGCACCTGCCAGGTGCCGTAGATGTAGTTGACACCCCAACGGCCGTACCACGAGCCGTCCTCCTCCTGGTGGGCCCGAATGAATTGAAGGGCCTTGATGATTTGCGGGGTTGTCGCCGGCCAGCCTTCGCAGCCCAGCAGCTCGAGAATACGCGCGGTGATGTCGGCGCACTCGGGGTCGAGCATGGCGTTGTGATCGGCGAAGGGAACTTTTTCAAGGATCGACTTGGTGCAGTCCTTGTCGAACGCCGCCCAGCCGCCGTCCTTGCATTGGAAGGTCAACATCCACTTCAGCCCGCGCTGGAAGCAGGCGTCGCGCCGGGCGGGGTCGTCGGTGGGGATTAGCCGAAGGGCCAGCAACACCATCGCGGTGTCGTCCACATCCGGGTTCCATTTGTTCTCGTGCTCGAAGACCCAGCCGGAAGGCTCGACCGGGGCGGGATTCTTGTACTTCCAGTCACCGTGGAACCGGATTTCCTTGCTTATGAGCCATTCGGCGGCGCGCTTGAGCTTGGGGTGGCTGGCGGGCACGCCGGATTCGCGCAGGCAGATTTCGACGATGGCCGTGTCCCACACCGGGCTGAAGCACGGTTCGATGCGCACGGAATCGGCGTCTTCGTGCTCGAGTCTCTTGAGTTCACGCTCGGCGCGGAGGACCTGGGGATGGTCGTCGGGATAGCCCAGGGCTTTGAGGGCCAGGAGCGCGTTGAGCATCGCGGGAAAGATGGCGCCCAGCCCGTCGCTGCCTTCGAAGCGTTCAAGCATCCACTGTTCGGCCCGCTTGAGCGCCAGCTTGCGGAAGGGATGCAGGCCGCGGCGCGAGACGTACTCGGCGAATTTATGGAGCCGGTCCAGCCACAGGAAGCCGTTCCGCATCGAAAAGTCGAAATAACGGGGCCGGAGCGCCTCGTCCAGCTCGCCTTTGCCGTTGGGATACAATTCGTCGAGCGTCAGTCCGTGGTTGACCGGACGGGTGGGCCGGAAATGATTGATGATGGCCAGCGGCACGAGCATCGCGCGCGACCAATTGCTCATCTCCCAGAAATTGACGTGAAACCATTTGCCGATGAGCAGCACTTCGCATGGGATGGTTGGAACGTGGTTCCAGCCCACCAGGCCCAGGAGCGCCAGGTAGAGCTTGGAGAAGGTGTTCATCCGCGGCACGCCTCCGAGCGCCAGGGCCACCGCGCGGGCCTTGAGCATGCGCGGGTCGGTCACGGGCACGCCGGCCAGCTTGAGGGCGAGGTACGCCTTGATGGTGGCGTTCACTTCGGCGGGGCCGCCGTGGTAAATGTTCCAGCCTCCCTCGGCAAGCTGATGCTTGAAGATGTGATTGACAGCTTTGCGCTGCCACTCGGGGTCGACCTTCCCGTTCCAGTGATGATAGGCGACGGTGTCCGAAACCAGTGTGGAATCGACAATGAGTTCGCCGACCCAATAGCCTTCGGGTTTCTGCTCGGAAAGGAGGTAGGTCTGCGAGCGCAGGATGGCTGCGTCGAGCGTACTGTGGTGGATGAACGTCCGATTAACGGAAGCCGGCTTTCCACCGAGCCGGTCCCGGTCGCGCATTGTCACGGACACGTGCCATAATCTGGTGCAGGAGCAGAGCAGTGTAAAGCGGGATTTCGGGGCGTTTTAGCTTGGACGATAGGGACGGCGCGCTGCGCCGTCCGCGCCGCGTTCAGCGCCGCAACGGGGAGGCGAAGGGCGTTCGTTCCGCCCGCTCTGCGCGGGCGGGGCAATCGCAGCGCGATGGCCCTACCAGTCATAGCAGTCTCCGGATGCGCCTTGGCCAGCCTCAGCCCCCGCTCGCCGATTGACGCTGCGGGGACGTTCTGTGAGTTTTTCGTCGTCCGCCACATGCGAAGTCTCGCCAATCTCATTGCCGCCGACGACCCGCAAACGCGCAATCAGTCGCTCGACGCGCATTGTCGCGACGCTTCTGCTGAAACATTGCTCCGTTCGTGCGCCGAACTCGACGAGTTCCGTCGTCGCAGCGGCAACCTTTACGAACGAGTGCGCGCGTTGTTCTTCCTTTACGCCATACACCGTTTCCACCTTCCCGCAAAGCTCGGGAACGCAAACCGCGCCGGACCCTACGCTTCCGGCCTCATCCCGTTCAAGGGATACGAGCACCTGCTCCGGCGCCGCTTCGAGGAAGCCATCGATCACTTCCTGGCTGCCCAGGCGAGTCAGGCCCCGAGCGACGCGCTCTCCAGCGCCCTCGCCACGGCGTATCATCGGCTCGCTTTCCAGACCCTGGCCGATCAAGTGCGTCGGAGCGTGCGCTCGGTGCGCGGCAACCAGTGGATGTTCCGCATGGGCCATCCCGCCGACCAACCGCTGCGCCTTCGGCCCGAGCTGCTCCGGCCCGGCAGCGACGGCTGTTACCCGATTCTTCGGGAACGGACGCCGGTGCGTATGGATCTTACGCACTGCGGGTGGAGCGATATTTTCTTTCTCGGCATGGACTACCCCGAAGGAGCGAAGGTGCTCAACGTCTCCATCGACCTGGGCGTCCATGGCCGCGATGCCGCACCGCGCCCGCCCGTCGAAGCCTGCCTGCGCGTCATCGAAGAACCGCTGCTCCGATTGGCGAGCGTGGATCTGGGCGCGACGGCCGATCTTACGAGCCTGGCGGACGTGTTCGATTTCGCGAAGGATTACCTGGGTCTGCTCAAGGCTGCCGTCATCGCCAGCGGCGTGGTACCGCCAGGCATTGAAGGCTCCGGCCAGTCGCTGGGTGAACTGCTGGCCCACATCGTCGGCCCCGGCCGTGGCCTTGAGATCGTCAGCCACGTCAACGATATCCCCAAAGGCTCGCGCCTGGCCGTCTCCACGAACCTGCTCGCCGCGCTCATCAGCGTGTGCATGCGGGCGACCGGCCAAACGAGTGGGGCGGGCGACCCGCCCGCCATGAGTCCAGCAGCCGACTCGGCTGCTGGCACGAGTCCGGAAGACTCGTCCGTTCGTGCGGGCGAGTCGCTCGCACGACTGGCAGCAGGCGGGTCGCCTGCGCCACTATTCAGGGGTCTACTCGGCCCGCTTTCCGAGCCTGACCGCCGACTCGTGCTTGCCCGCGCGCTGCTCGGCGAATGGCTCGGCGGCTCGGGAGGCGGCTGGCAGGATTCCGGCGGCGTTTGGCCCGGCATGAAGCTCATCACGGGCGTGTTGGCGGCCGAAGGCGACCCCGAATGGGGCGTCAGCCGCGGCCGGCTCATGCCCACGCACCAGATTCTCGGCCCTGCCGAGGTCTCGCCTCAAACCCGCCGCGCCTTGCAGGAGAGCCTCGTGCTGGTCCATGGCGGCATGGCGCAGAACGTCGGGCCGATTCTGGAAATGGTCACCGAGAAGTACTTGCTCCGATGTGAGGCGGAATGGAGCGCGCGGGGGAGCATGCTCGGCATCCTCGACGAGATTCTTGGCGCGCTCCGTGCAGGAGACATTCGCTCGATCGGCGCCGCAACCACCCGGAATTTCTTCCAGCCGATCCAGACCATCATCCCCTGGGCGAGCACGTACTATACCGAAACCCTCATCGCGCAGGCGCGGGCGGCGTTCGAGGACGACTTTTGGGGTTTCTGGATGTTGGGCGGTATGAGCGGCGGCGGCATGGGCTTCATCTTCGCGCCCGAGCGCAAAGTCGAGGCGCAGCGGCGGATGCAGGAAATCATGTCCGCGGCCAAGCGTGAATTGCAACACGCGCTGCCCTTCGCGATGGAGCCGGTCGTCTATGACTTCGCGATCAATGAACGTGGCACCTGCGCCGAACTGCTCGAGGGCCCGGCCGCGCTCATGCCTGCCGGCTATTACTTGCTCACGGTGCCGGCTCTGTTGCGCACCGAGCGTCATGCGCTCTCCCCGTTGCGGCGCGCCGAACTGGACAAGTTCGGCGCCGCATGCCGCGCCCGGCCCGAGCTGCGGGGCGTCGTACAGTCGCTGTTCGACGCGATGCTGCCGCGCGGCAAGGACCAATCCGCCGGCGATGCCACTCTGGCCGGGCTGCTGGAACAACACGGCTTCGACCGGGCGCAGCACGAGCAGATTCGCGCCGACCTGAAGGACGGCCGCATCGGCCTGGCGCAAAACAGGCTGCCGGCCAGCGCGGTGATTGAGGACCTGCAACAGAGCGACGTGGTCGACGCGACACAAGGCTGGGTTGGTAGTGGGGCAGGCGAGTCGCCTGCCCCACTACAGAGGGTGCGCCCGTTGGGCGAGCAATCGCTCCGAAACGGTGAAGTCGCCGTGGTCACGCTGGCCGCCGGCGCAGGCTCGCGCTGGACGCAGGGGGCGGGCGTGGTGAAGGCGCTGCACCCGTTCTGCAAGTTGGCCGGCCGCCATCGGACGTTCATCGAAACGCATCTGGCCAAGAGCCGGAGAGTCTCCCGTGCCTTTGGCGCGGCATTGCCACATGTCCTGACTACGAGCCACCTGACGCATGCGCCGCTGGTGGAGTTCCTGGCTCACCAAAAGAATTACGATTACGAAGGGCTGCTGTTGCTTTCGCCTGGCAAAGCCGTCGGGCTGCGCCTGGTGCCAACCGTGCGCGACCTGCGTTTCATGTGGGAGGAGATGCCGCAGCAAATCCTCGACGAACAACAACAGAAGGTGCGCGACAGCCTTCGCAACGCGCTCCTCAGTTGGGCGCGCTCCGCCGGCGAGGCCGCGGATTACACGGACAACCTTCCTGTCCAGTGCCTCCATCCCGTCGGCCACTGGTACGAAGTGGCAAACCTCTTCCGCAACGGCGTGCTCGCCCGCCTCCTCTCCGAGCGGCCGCAGCTTCAGCACCTGCTTCTGCACAACATCGACACCCTCGGCGCGGACGCGGATCCGGCCTTGCTTGGCCTGCACATCGAAATGGGCGCGTGCCTCACGTTCGAAGTCATCGGCCGCCGCATCGAGGACCGCGGGGGCGGACTGGCGCGCGTGAACGGCCGCGTCCGGCTCGTCGAGGGTCTGGCGATGCCGCGCGAGGAGGACGAGTTCAGGCTCTCCTACTACAACTCAATGACGACGTGGATTCACCTCGACAAGCTGCTGGCCGCTTTCGGCCTGACGCGCGAGGACATCCTCCGTAGCCGCCGGGGTGACGAGGCGGACGACAGCGATTCCGCCTCCTCACGTCGGCGGCTACAAGTCGAGGCCGAGCAAAGGCTATCCGCCGCCATCCGCGCGCTGGCCGCGAAAATGCCGACCTATATCACACTCAAAGAGGTCAAGAAACGCTGGGGCCACGGGCAGGAGGATGTCTTCCCCGTGGCGCAATTCGAGAAGCTCTGGGGCGACATGACGGCACTGCCGGAGATAGATTCGCGCTTCGTCGTCGTGCCGCGCCTGCGCGGCCAGCAACTGAAGGATCCGGCGCAGCTCGACGGCTGGCTGCGCGACGGCTCGGCGGCGCACGTCGAGGGATTGTGCGAGTGGGCTTAAGTGCTCAGCCTTTGAAGAAGTGATACTTTCCTGACGGCGATTCAATCGGGCGTTGCGCGGCGGGCTCAGTTGCAGTATAAAGCTGTCGACCGTGATGGTATGGAATCGACGTTCCGTAGCGAAAGCAAGTGTTGGCGCAAGTCGCGCATCGCCGCCCGCCTGTTGCTGAAAAAGCAGCGGCAGTCCTGGAGTGCACGCGACCGCCAGCTGGCCACTTTGCTGGCGGAGGATCCGGGCGTCACAAACCGGTTGATTGACCAAGCCGTCAGTTTTCTTACTGCCCGCAAGAATGGCTATCGGCTCCTGGACAAACACGATTGATCTTAGCACGCCTGCCGGAAAGGCTCTCATGAAGCTCGCGGCGGCGCTGCCTCGGGATCGCCCTTTCCGCATCACTCTCTTTGGCTCGGCGCCGATTCAGATCTTGGTTGATCCGGATTTGTTGAGCGCGGACGTGGATTTGTTCTGCGACGAGGAGGATCTCAATGAGGCCGTCCGCCGGGCCGGGCTGGATCGCGAGCATTCCGACTTCTACATCCAGGTTTGCTCCGGTCTGAACTTTCGCACCAGTCCGCTCTGGGCGACGCGCACGCAGTCCACGATCATCGCCAACGTGACGTTTGTCTACCCTCACCCAATCGATATCCTCATCGCCAAGCTGAATCGTTTGGATGAGAAGGACCTCGAAGCCTTCCGCGTCGTCCGGCGCATAACTGGACACCCAACTGAAGAGGAAATGATTCATGAACTCCAGTTGGCCGTGGACCTCTTTCGCCCCAGCTTCGACGAGGAGCAGGGGCATGACATGGCCAATAATTGCCGCCGGCTCTGGCCGCTGGTCTTCGGGCGCGAGATCGATCCGCGCGCGGAAATCATCGCGCCGGCCCTCAAGAAGCGCCGCGAGGGCTACGGCGAGCCGGTGCGCGACTATAAGCAGGAGTTGCGCGACGCGGTTCGGGCCTATGCGGCCGGGCGATAAGCGAAGCGCAAGGGCACTTTCATCAAGCTGTTGATCGGCTCATTTATTACTTCTTTTCCTCCACCTGCTTCACGAACTTCAGCGCCGCCGAGTTCATGCAGTAGCGCAAGCCCGTGGGCGCCGGGCCATCCTCGAAGACGTGGCCGAGGTGCGCGTCGCAGCGCGG
>DASTLJ010000302.1:0-1878 GCA_035715125.1 Verrucomicrobiia bacterium | reverse complement strand
TCCGAGGCCGAACGACGAGGCGCGCACGAAATGGCGGCGGGAGCAGAGGGTCGAATTCATAGTCTGGCGAGGGTTAATCTACATAGAGAAAGCGGTTCCCACTCATCAGCACCTGGCAAAGGCTGGCGAGGGTTTGGAGCGGAATGTCTGGCGGGGCCGGCGGCTTCTCTTTCCGGGACGGCTCCGTCGTCGCGGCGCGAGCGCGGATGGTCTCGGTTTGTTCGGCGAGGAAGGTGAGGCTGTCGCGCATCTCGGCCTCGGTGGGATTGGCGCCGTAGAGCTGGCGCCAGGCCCGGGTGATTTGCGCGCGCAGGTCGCCCGGGGCCTCCTGGCGGAGCCGCTCGGCCAGATACTGCGACTGCGTCACCACGAACACGTCGTTCATCAGCATGAGCGATTGGGGCGCGACGGTCGTCACGGCGGGCGTCGCAGTTGGGCGACATGACCGGCAGATCGAAGGTATCGAGCACGGTGAGCGGACGCGAGCGGCGCATCTGCACGTAAATGCTGCGACGAAATTCCGAACCGCCGAGGCGCTCCACGCCGGTCGGGTCGCCGTTGGAGTCGGTCTGCTGGGCGCCGGTGACGACGCGGCCCGCGGTGTCGCGGGCCACCGCCACGGGGGGGCCGAACTGGGTAGAATTGAGTTTGCCGCTGACGGCCAGGATCGAGTCGCGCAACGCCTCGGCGTCCAGGCGGCGAAGTTTCATGCGACCGTAAAAACGGTTCTCCGGGTCGGCCCTGAGGGACGCTTCGTGGCGCGAGGACTGCCGGTAAGTGGTCGAGGTCATCATCAGTCGGTGCAGCGGCTTGAGCCGCCAGCCGTTCGCCATGAACTCGCTGGCGAGCCAATCCAGCAATTGGGGGTGGGTGGGCCGCTCGCCGAGCTGGCCGAAGTCTCCGGGCGTATTGACCAGTCCGCGCCCGAAGTGATGGAACCAGAAGCGATTGACCAGCACGCGCGCCGTCAGGGGATGCTGGCCGCTGGTGAGCCAGCGGGCGTAGGACAAGCGGCGGCCGGAGGAAGGCAGTGGGGAACCGGGCATGGCAAACTGGGCATTGGTCAGGGGATTGCCGAATCGGGCCAACACTTCCAACTCGCCCGGCGCCACTTTCTGTTTCGGCTGTTCGTGGTCGCCGCGGTGAAAGAGATACGTTTCGGGAGTTTTGCCGGAGACTTCGGTGAGCACCATGAGGAAAGGCTCCGGGGGTTTTGTGCCGCGCAATTTGTTGGCTTCCTCCTTCTTCGCCAGCACTTTCTTGTTCGACTCGGGATCGTAGAGGTCGAGCGCTCCGGGGACTTCGGCGGCGGGATATATCTTGAACAGGGCCTTCTGTTCGTCGCTGCGTTTGTCACGCGCCGTGTTGCGCGCAGCCCGGACGGCTTCGCGGTCGGCTTCGGGAACCTTGGCAATCTCCCGCGTGAAAACGTTTTCGAGAAACTCCTTGCGCATCCGCTCTGCTTCGTCGTCAATTTTCTTCGCCTCGGCTTCGATGTCGGCGGCCTTCTTCCGATCCGCGTCGGCGTAAAGCGAGACGAGCCGCTGAGCCGGGGTGCGCCAATTCTTCCAGTCGTAAGCCGGCTCGAAAATGGCGCGCAGCCGGTGGTAATCCTCGTGAGAAATCGGGTCGTAACGATGATCATGGCACTGGGCACAGCCGACCGTCAACCCGAGCAGCGACGAGGAAACAATCTTGAGTGTTTCGGCCAGCACTTGATTGCGCGCGAGGTTTTGGTCCGGCGGATTGTCCGCGGTGCCGTCGGGGGCCATGCGCAAAAAGCCGGTCGCGGCCAGGATGTCGAGCGCGGAGGCATGGGGCGCGATCGAGGCCGCGTTCTCCTGCGTGAGCCGGAGCAACTCGTCGCACGCCAGTTGT
>DASTLJ010000301.1:0-5715 GCA_035715125.1 Verrucomicrobiia bacterium | reverse complement strand
TTTGCGATTTACGCATCAGGTGTGGCGCGTCAATCGTCAATCGTAAATCGTAAATCCAAAACCATACTTTGAGATACTAACTCAAAGGGACTTGAATTCCCAGCGCAAGTCCGCGCCGTCGATGTGGAGTAGCGCCACGCTGCGAATAAGGTTAAAGCGCTGCGGTCCGGCGTAGCCGGGATTGAAGTAAAGCGTGCGGCCCAGTTGCCCGGCGTGCGGCTTGTGGGTGTGGCCGAAGACAACCACGTCCGGCGCTTCGCGGGCGATTCGATCCCGGATGCCATCGGCAGGTTGCCGCACCTCGACGATGTGGTGGACGAGAAACTTCCTGCCATCGAGTCCGATGACTTCCGTCTCGCGCAGGTTCAGCCCGGCATCGTTGTTGCCGAGCACGGCCGTGACGGGAGCGATCTTTTCCAACCGGACAATGATTTCACCCGAGCCGACGTCGCCGCCGTGCAGAATATGTTCGACCCCGTCGAAGAGCGCGGGGATTTGCGGGTCGAAGAGGCCGTGGGTGTCGGAGATGATGCCGAGAGTCATGGCGCGGCCGGGGAATCAGGACCGGGCGTCTTCGGGCTCGGGCTCGGCTTCGGGTTCCGGATCTTCCGCGGCGGGCTGCGGGGCTTCCTTTTCCCGCCGGGACTCGGCCGCGGTCAGTTTCATGGCGCCGACGAACAGGCCGGTGAACAGACCGCCGCTGAGCAGCGTGTTGAGGAAGAATCGCCAGGTCTCGGGGTATCCGCCCGCGCCTTTGGTGAGCGCGCGGATCCAACCGGCGAGGTCGCGCGTGTACTCGGGATTTCCAAACGGATTGAAGAACCACGCGGCCGTGTTGGTGAGCAGATAGAAAAGGACCGCGCCCAGCACGCCACCGCCAAGGAGCTTCAAGAAATGCGAGTGCGGCTTGAACCGCGTGCCGAACCAAATCAGGCAGGCATAGACGGCATAACTCACGAACATCGCCGGTTTCCACGCGTCGTAGCCGCGATGCTGATAATAGAAATTAAGCGCGACGTCGGTGGCCAGCATCGTCCCCAGGGGCAGCCACCACGCGAGCTTGCGCGGCAGGAAGACGCCGGCGCAGAACAGCAACGCGTACGCGGCGCTGAAGTTGTCCGGCAACAGCCCGGGCCATCGCGTCACGGCGAACACGGCCATGAGCAGCACGGCAAGCCAGAGGTTGGACTTTTCGTTCACTCGGGCCAATGATAAGGCCAGCGCCCGCGATGGCAAGGGCGCCTAATGGAAAAGCTGTTTGAAGTCATTCACGAGGACGACGCGTTGCTCGTCGTGAACAAGCCGGCGGGTCTCGCCTGCCATCCGACCAAGGGCGACGCCTATTCGAGCCTCATCTCGCGGGTGCGGCTGCACCTCGCGGGGCGCGGCGTGCCGCAATTGATCCACCGCCTCGACCGCGAGACCAGCGGCGTGGTGCTCGTCGCCAAGGAGGCGATGGCCGCGCGCCTCTGGCGACGGCGCTGGGAAGGCGGCGAAATCAAGAAGGTGTACCTGGCGATTGTTCACGGGAGCATGGCGCCCGACGAAATCGTAATCGACGCGCCGCTCGGCTGCGACGAAGGCAGCCGCGTCGCCATCAAGGACACCGTGCGCGCCGACGGCGCTCCCGCACAAACCGGTTTCCGCGTCCTGCGCAGGTTCGACCGGGACGGGAAAAGTTTCTCACTGCTCGAAGTCCGGCCGCTCACCGGGCGCAAGCATCAAATCCGCATCCACCTCGCCCACGCCGGCCACCCCATCGTGGGCGATAAACTGTACGGCGGCGACGAACAAATCTACCTTGATTTCGTCCTGGGCCGGCTTTCGGCGGAACAACGGGCGCGGCTGTTGTTGCCCAACCAGGCCCTTCACGCCCAATCCGTCCAATGGAGCAATGGCAGCCAGGAAATCCGCTTCGAGACGCGCGCGGAAAGTTGGTTCCTTGAATTCCTGCCGTCGGCCTGATTCAACCGTTCATGATTCCCGAGAAGCCTCGCCGCCTGGATCAAATCCTGTCGCGTTACGGCTATTGCAGTCGGAGCGAAGGGGCGGGCTGGCTTCGGGCGGGCCGGGTGATCGTTCGCGGCGCGCCCGCCGTCGCGCCCGCCGCCAGGGCGCTGCCTGCCGAAGTCCTGATTGACGGCGAGCCCATCGAGTCCCCCGGCGGCCTGCTCGCGCTGTTCCATAAGCCCGCCGGCTGCATCTGCTCGCACGCCGGGCGCGACGGGCCGACGATTTATGACCTGCTGCCCGCTCGCTGGCCGCTCCGTCATCCGCCGGTCACCAGTGTCGGCCGGCTCGACCGCGACACGACCGGGCTGCTGTTGCTCACGGATGACGGCGCGCTCGTCCAACGCTGGACTTCACCCCGCCACAAAGTGCCGAAGGTCTACGAGGTCTCCGTCGATGCCGACTTGCATCCCGAACTCATCGCGCTCTTCGCCTCAGGGACGCTTCCGCTCGAAGGTGAAGCCAAACCCTGCCTCCCGGCGAAGCTGGAAATCGTGAGCGCCCGCGAAGCCCGTCTTGAACTCGTCGAAGGCCGCTTTCACCAGGTGAAGCGCATGTTTGCCAGCCAGGGTTTCAACGTCACCCGCCTGCACCGAAGCCGCTTCGGCCAATTCGAGCTCGGCGATTTGCAGCCGGGTCAATGGCGGCTGCTTGCGTTGCCCGTTCCGCCGTGACGCTCCACTTATGATTACGGTCGTCGGCAGTCTGAACATGGACCTGTTCATTGACGTGGCACAGCTTCCTGCGCCGGGGGAAACAATCGTGGGAAAAAGCTTCCGCCGTTCCCCCGGCGGCAAAGGGGCGAACCAGGCCAGCGCCATCGCGCGCCTCGGGTACCCGGTGGCGATGATCGGGGCGGTCGGGCGTGACGGGTTCGGAGAAGAATTGATCCAGACTCTGGCGCGACAGGGCGTTCGTGTCGACGCCATCGCGCGCCGCGAGGGCGTCGCGAGTGGTACGGCGCTCATCGTTCTCGACGCCGCCGGGCAGAACCAGATCGTCATCGCGGCTGGCGCGAACGGCACGCTGGCCGCCGCCGACATTGGCGGGTGCGCGGTGCTCCTCCGCCAGTCGCGCGCGGTCATCGTGCAATTGGAGGTTCCGCTGGCGGCCGCGGAAGCGGCATTGCGGGCTGCGCGCGAAGCCGGCGCGGTGGCCGTGTTGAACCCCGCGCCGTTCGTTCCGGACTGTGATGCGTTGTTGCCGTTGTGCGACTGGCTTGTTCCAAATGAGACGGAGGCGTCGAAGTTGGCGGGCTTCGAGGTGCGCGACTTGGATTCGGCCGCGCGCGCTGCACGCCGTCTTCGGGAGGCGAGCCGCGGCTTGAACGTCCTGGTGACACTTGGCGCCGCAGGAGCGTGGCTCGACACGGCGGACTTCGCCGGACACATCCCGGCGTTTGCAGCCGAGGTCATCGATACCGTGGGCGCTGGCGACTCGTTCGTGGGTGCGTTCGTCACGAAACTGGTGGAGGGCGCCGCCCCTCACGAGGCGGCGCGCTTCGCCAGCGCCGCCGCAGCCATTGCAGTCACGCGGCACGGTGCCCAATCCGGCCCGTCACGCGCGGAGACGGATGCGTTCCTGCGGGAGCGCCACTTGCCAATTGCGCCGACGTAGAGCAGGCGTCTCGCCAGCCCGGCCGAGCGCAGCGAGGCCTTGGTGGCGCGAATGCCGCGCCTTTCGGCGCGGCGGGGCAGGCGGGACGCCTGCCCTACGTGCCCGGCGCACGTCGACCGCGGTCGTGCTTCCAAGCTGTGCCTTCCCCTGGACGGCCCAAATGGCGGGCTTGCACGCAGGCATGGGCGGTGTTAAACCCGCCTCGCTATGAAATGCCTCCTCCATTTCTCCTGGCTGCTTGCCTTACTGGTGGGCGCCACCACAGGTTCTTCTGCCGCTGACTCGACGGCGCCGGTGAAGCTGGTACGCACCCCGGATGACGGACTCCAGCCGCAGGCCCTCATGGATGCCAAAGGCACGCTGCACCTGGTCTACCTCAAAGGCGACCCCAAGGCGTGCGACGTGTTCTACGCGCGCCGCGCTGCCGGGCGGACGAACTTTTCGGCGCCGCTCCGCGTGAACAGCGAGCCGTGCAGCGCCATCGCGGTCGGGACCATTCGCGGCGCGCAGTTTGCCCTCGGCCGCAACGGCCGCGTGCACGTCGCCTGGAACGGCTCCGGCAACCAAAAAAAGTCCGAGCCCGGCGCGCCGATGCTTTACGCGCGGCTGAACGAAGCGGGCGATGCCTTCGAGCCGCAGCGCGACCTGATGACCGCCACGATGCACCTGGACGGCGGCGGTTCCGTCGCGGCGGACGGCGCGGGCGATGTTTATGTCCTCTGGCACGCGGCACCCGTCGAAGGCCCGAAGGGCGAGCAGAACCGCGGCGTTTACATGGCGAAATCGGCGGACGATGGAAAAACGTTCACGAACGAGCGAAAAATCAATCCGACGGCGACCGGCGCGTGCGGCTGCTGCGGCTTGAAGGCATTGGCCGATTCACGTGGCCGATTGAGTGTGCTGTACCGCGCTGCGAGTGGCGGGATGGATCGCGACGTGACCCTGCTGCTGTCGAAGGACGAGGGGAAAACTTTTCAGTCCACGGTGCTGGACCCGTGGCGCGTGCCGACCTGTCCGATGAGCAGCATGATGCTTTACTCGTCAGGCTCCGGTTCGCTCCTGGCGGCGTGGGAAACCCAGGGGCAAGTGCGCCGTTCGAGCATCGTGGCGGACACGGCTGAGGCCGCTGCTCCGCAGGCTCCCGCCGGACGCGGAGCGGGCCGGAAGCATCCGGTCCTGGCGGAAGGCGGGAAAGGCGGCAAGTTGCAGTTGACGGCGTGGACCGAAGGCACAGGGTGGCAAAAGGGCGGAGCGGTGGCGTGGGAGTTGGTCGACCTCGATGCCGGCACGAGAACTTCAGGCCGCACGGACGGCGTGCCCGCGTGGGGCAAAGTGGCGGCGGTGGCTGAGGCGGACGGGACATTCACGATTTTTTATTGAAGCCGGTTCGCCCATGCCGAAAGAATCCAATTGGCGCATTGCCCTGCTGGCGCTCGGGATCGTTCTCGTCGACCAACTCTCCAAGCTGATCGTCCAGAACCACCTCGGCTTCGGCGAGCAGCGGGAGGTGGTGAAGGGCTTTCTCAGACTCGTGCACTGGCAGAACACGGGCGCGGCCTGGAGTATGTTTACCGGAAACAACGGCGCGCTGGCGATCGTGGCCATTGTCGCGCTGGTGGGACTGGTGCTGGCACGGCGTTACTTCGATTCGCACACCGCCGGCGGCCAGGCCAGCCTCGGGCTGATCCTGGGCGGCATCACGGGCAACGTCATCGATCGGCTGCTGCCCGGCCGGCAACACGTCATCGATTTCATCTACTTTTATGTCGTCCGGCGCGACGGCTCGGAGGTCGGTTTCCCTGCGTTCAATGTGGCGGACAGCGCGATTTGCATCGGCGTGGGGCTTTTGTTCATACTTTCCTGGCGGCGCAAAACAGGGGAGGCTGCGGCCAAAGCAGGATGACAGCGGCGCGCACGGACACTTTCACCATCGACCGAACGCTGCCAGGCGAGCGCCTGGACAAGTTTTTGTCCGGCCGCTATCCGGCAGTGTCGCGCGGCGCCATGCAGCGGCTCATCGATCAAGGGCACATCCAGGTCAACGCCCGGCCGGCCCGGCCGACCCAGACCCCGCGCGCCGGCGACGTG
>DASTLJ010000300.1:0-15487 GCA_035715125.1 Verrucomicrobiia bacterium | reverse complement strand
CGCCATCATGCGACTCATCGGACACTTACCCAGCGAAGCCACCGCGGCGGCGCTCAGCGATTTCCTTTTGGTCGAGGGCATTGGCAACGAAATCGAGCAGGAGAAGGAGGGTTGGGCGGTTTGGATTCACTCGGAGGACGAATGGCGGCGGGCCAAGGAAATCCTCACGTCGTTCCTGGCCAACCCGGCCGACCCGCGCTTTTTGCATCAGGCGGGCAAGGCCCGTCAACTTCGGCAGCAGGCGGCCGCGGAAGCCCAGTCGGCCGAGGAGCGAGTCTATGATCGGCGCGCCGTCTTCCGGGCGACGATGCCCTACAGCGTGGGTGCGCTGACCCTGGTGATCGTGGCGCTGTGCGTGGCGCTGTCGGTGCTGGCGTGGTCGGGGCACACCGATCGTATTTACCGCGAATTGCTGATGACGAAGATCATCCTGGCCGACGGCGCGCCGTTGAAGCCCGTCGCCGGTTTGCCGGAAATTCGAAGCGGCGAGTTCTGGAGGCTGCTCACCCCGGCGTTTGTCCACACCAACGTGCTTCATCTCCTGTTCAACATGCTCTGGCTGCTGGACCTTGGCAGCATGATTGAATCGCGCCTGGGCACCGGGCGGCTCGGGTTGAAGATTATCGTGTTCGGGATTTTCTCGAACCTGGCGCAATTCCTCGCGACGGACAGCGCTTATTTTTACGGGCTCTCGGGCGTCAATTACGGCTTGTTCGGCTACATGTGGGTCCGCGGCAGCCTCGACCCCCGGTCCGGGCT
Organism: Verrucomicrobiia bacterium; assembly: GCA_035715125.1. Lineage (GTDB taxonomy): Bacteria > Verrucomicrobiota > Verrucomicrobiia > Limisphaerales > JADJPG01 > DASTLJ01. Next base: position 14,728 of record DASTLJ010000300.1, on the reverse strand, counting down.
TTATCTGCACCCGCACACGGTCGCGCTGATGGTGATCTGGTTTTTCGTCTGCCTGATGGACGTGATCCCGAATCTCAAAGTCGCGAACATGGCCCACGCCGCGGGATTTGGCCTGGGGATTGTCTGGGGGTTCTTCGCGAGCCTGCCGGCCGCGCGGCGGCGGGCGGAGGATTGACGCCCGGATTGCGAAGTTAAAACCGCGAATGGACGCTTATCGACGCGAATTGCGAAAGGGTTGGCCGAATCGGGCGCAAATCCATTTCTGAGGACGCGTCGAGACCGGCGTGGCGCCCCTTCCTCCTCGCCGCTACCCTCTCTGCATGAACCTCCCCGTAGCGCAGGCGTCGCGCCTGCGAGTTCGCCCAGCTTCCCGCTGGGCGGTTGATCCAGGCGGCGAGACGCCGCCGGAACTCGCAGCCGGGGACGGCTGCGCTACGACGCCACGGTTCAGGGGCGCAATGCGCGGAGAGTGTCCGGAGTATTATCTCCAGGAATGTGGTAGGGCCGAACTGCCGGTCGGCCTGGACGCGCGGCAGCGCGTCCCTACCGCGCTCAGGCCGAACCCCGCTTCGTTTGGAGAAACCGCTGCCAGTCCTCCGCCGTGTCCACGTCGGAAAGCTCCCGCAGCCGATGCACGCGAAGTCCCCTCTGCTGGCAATTGGCGAGCGTCTCCGCCAACACGGTGTTTGTGCTCCAGTGGATGCCGCGGAAAATCGCCTCGTCGAGCTTCCGCAGCCCGATCAACCAGTAGCCCCCGTCGGTGGCCGGACCGAGCGCCACGTCGTGCGTCGCCAACGCGGCCCAGGCCGCTTCGATATCCGCGAGTGTCACGTCAGGACAATCGGAGCCGATGACGACGACCCGCCGGGCGCCCGACGCGAATGCGTCCCGGAAGGCGCAGCTAAGGCGTTCACCAAGATCGCCCGTGCCCTGTCCATGAGAACTCCAGCCGTCGCGCAACCAGCGCGACACTTCGTTTGCCGCGTCGTCTGGTGTGAATCGGAGTTCGACCGGCTCGAGCGCTGAAAGTCCTCCAAGCAGCGTCTCCACCAGGTGCTCGTACGCGTGGAGCGCCGCGGTCGGACCCATCCCGGCGGCCAGCCGCGTCTTCACCAGCCCCGCCCGGAGCGCCTTGAGGAAAATGATGAGTCGGCGATCGGAAATAATTCAGGACAGAATGGATGTCCGCGTCGGGCGGAGAATGCTTCAAAGCTTCTCCACGCGGCCGTCCCCGTAAAGCATGAACACGGTGGCGCCGTTTCGCCCCATGTGGAAACTCTCGTAGTCGTACATGAGGCGAACTCGCTCGGCGCGGGAGCGGATCGGCTTACCGTTCTCCTTGTATTCCCACTGGTAGCTGGAACCTTCGCGCTGAAAATAGCCGAGGTTGTCTTTGGGGCAGCGGAAGACGGACAGTTCGGTAGGCATGGCGTTGGTGTTATAGCCCACGTAGGGTGCGAGCACGTCGCAGATGCGGGGCAGCGCATTGGTGGGGTTGACCGGGTCGTTGTCAAGCGGGTCGGCGGAGGGCAGCCGGTCGTCGTGGTCGCCAGCATACATGAAAATGGCGACGCCTAACTGCTTGAGATTGTTGATGCAGCGGGTGTCGAGGGCCTTGTCTTTCGCCCGAGCCATCGCGGGCAGAAGCAGTGAGGCGAGAATGGCGATGATCGCGATGACCACGAGCAGCTCGATCAAGGTGAAAGCGATCGATCCTGGAGCCGTCCTACTGGGACGGCCGGCATCCTGCCGGCGAGTTTCTCGACTCCCAGCCGAATCATCCGCCGGCAAGATGCCGGCGCTCCCAGTGCGCTGCGGCGCGGCCAGGCCGACCAGCAGGTCGGCCCTACCAAATTCTTGGAAAGTTTGGAAACTCATCGGCCGAAACCTCTTCCGCCGCCCTGCCCGCCGCCCTGTTGTTGCCAGCGCTGACGCCGCTCTTCCATGCGGCGATAACGCTCCACGCGCTGCTCGGGCGTTGAATTCTTGATGAAGCTGTTCATTCGCTGGTCGCGCCCGTCGCTCCCGTTGGGCCCGCGCATCTGGCTGAAGCGCTCCATCCTCTGCTCCGGTGTCAAGTTGCTCATCTCCTGGCGCATCTGTTCTCGCTGCTGCTGTTGCTCGGCAATCTTGGCCTGTTCCTCGGGGGGCAGAGTCTGTTTGAGTTCCTCTTCGAGGGCATCGCGTTGCTTGCGCCGCTCGTCACGCTCCTCGGAAGTCATGCTCTCCCGATCGGAACGGCGGCGCTCGCCGTCCTCCGCGCCGCGCTCGCCGCGGCCAGGGCCGCGCGAGGCAAACTCGGGCCGGCCACGGTCGGAACCGCCAAACCCGGTCAACGCGTAAAGTCTCGTCCAGCTCAAATGGGCTTTTTTGGCCAATTGGGACACCGCAGCCGGGATTTTGGCTTGCTTGAGCCTGAGAGTGACCACTCCGCTGGCGCCGTCCTCGGGCACAATGTGGGCCTGAGCGAAACGGTTCAGCGCGAGGGAGGCAAATTGCACGTCCTTGCCTTCGATCAGGAGGGAAACAAGCTGGTTGGAACCGCGGGCCGGATCGCCGAAGGGGCCGCCGCCGAAACCGCCTGGCCCACCGGGCCCGCCCCGGAAGGCGTCGCGGCCGAAGGAGCGGCTGAAGAGGTTGGTCCAGCCGTTCTGCGCCGGGTCCATTTCGCCGCGCAGGGACATTTCCAGCCGGTCCAACGATTTGCTGTTGGAATAGAGCGGATACAAGGAAGACCAGCGGGAATCGGTTTGATCGCCGAGGATCTCGAGCACGTCCTCCAGCGGCATCCGCCTCACGTTGAGGGTGACTTTGCCCTGGACGTTCGAATGGACCATGATCGATGCGCGGGTTTGGTGTTCGATCTTCTTCACCACCAGGCGCACTTCCATGTTCCGGACATTCAAGGTGACGAGGTCACTGTGCGCCCACCAGGCGTAGGCGGCGCAGGCGCCTCCGATGACGAGCAGCGCCAGCGACGTTCTCAGCAGGAGTTTTTTCATAGCTCAGTCCTTGATCCAGAAATTGGGCTTGTCGGCGAGCTTCTTGGCGGCAGCTTTGACTTCATCCGCCAGGTCCGCCGCCCACGCGGGCAGCGACATCAACGCGGCGAGTGAGAGGGACAGGGTGGTTTTCATGGTCGCGCGGATTGATCTTTAGGTTCTAGACCGTCGGGGGCGGCGCCGGTTACGCCTGGTTTGTCGGAAAAGGCGCCATTGTTCGTGCCTCGGTCGGCTTTGTCCCGGTCACCATGCTCGGAGCCGGAACTCTTGCCGTGCCCATTTTCCTTGCTTCGCCAGAACTCTTTGCGTTCCTTCTCCATTTGCTCGAAGGCTTCCTTCTGGGTGGGTGCGAGTTCGGCGAGGATCGTGCGGTTGCGCTCGTCGCGGATTTGACGGAGGCACGCGCGGTTTTCTTCCTGCGCGGTGTTCATCCTGGCCGAAAAGCGTTCAATAATGGTGTCAATCCGTTTCGCCTGTTCGGGCGTCAGGTTGAGTCTGGCGTGGCAGCGGTCGCGGAAGGATACGGCGATTTCCTTCGTAATCTGCCTGGTATTCAGCGCCTTGATGGCTTGCTGCTTCTCCACCTTGCCGGCGACGAAGTAGCCCGAGATGCCGCCCGCGGCGAATATGGCCGCCAGGTAGACGCCGACCTTCCATTTGGTCAAGCCGGTGATCATGGCATCAGTTCTTCGCGCAGCTCGAAATTGGCCACGATTTCGTCAGTGGCGAGATCGTCGGCCGGACTGGAGGAAGCCCAGGCGATGCTGACCAGCATCACGGCGGCGGCGCCCATCAAGGCCCATCGCAATACCGGCGCGAAGTTGCCGCCGCGGGACTCGCTGGCGCCGGAACGCCACTGGGCCAGGATGCGTGTCTCCAGGGGGCCGGGCAGGTCGGACGGTTCATGTGCCGGCGGGGCCAACCGCGCCGCTTTGAACAATCGGGTCAAGCGTTCTTCATGAATTTTCATGGTCTGGTTCCAGTTTGCTCAGCAGTTTTCTTAGTTTGCGCCGTGCGCGAAAGGCCCGCACTTTGACGAGCGCTTCGCTCCAACCGGTCAGCGCCTTCACTTCGGCGACGGACCGCTCTTCCAGGTGCAGCAACGTCAGCACGAGCCGGTCGGCCGGCCTGAGCCGCGCGAGCAGTTCCTGCACGAGATCCCGCGCCGCGACGGCCTGGGTTCCGCCGTCAGTTTCCGTGCCGCTCACCAGGCCTTCGACAACCGCCTGGCCTTCTTCGGACAAGTCGGCCCAGCGCAGCTCCGGACGCGCCTTCTCGGCCTTGAGCGCGCTCAGGCACGTATTGACCGCGATGCGCGAGACCCAGTGCTCCACCGGCACGCGGCCTTCGTACTGGTCGAGGTGCGTGAACACTTTCATGAACACCGTCTGCACCAGGTCTTCTTCGCTCGTGCGCCACGGCAGGTGCGATCGCACAATCTTCAGCACCAGCGGATACAGCCGATCCATCAATATCCGCGCCGCCGCCTCGTCGCGCCGACGAGCGCGGCTCACGAACTGGGCCAGGTCCGCATGGCGTGCTTCGCTCATGCGAGCGTGGCCGGCGGCGGGGCATCCCGCGTTGGTCAAAGTTGCCGGCACAAACGGGCGTGCGTGGTCACGGCGCGCCGCCCGCGGGACTTCGGTTTGGGAGGGTCCGCGCGGACGCAGGCCGGAGGCTTGCGCCGGCGGCCGCGCCGGGTGTCGCATCCGTCTGAACGCTCAGGGCCATCATGCCGGTCTCACAGTAGAGACTCCCGGGGAGGTTTCCAGTTACAAATAGAGGAAAACGGCGAGGATGGAACGTATGCGATTAGCGTCGCCCCGACCTCACGGTCGCAGCTACGCTAAACGCGTATGATGGAATGGCGGCGGGCTGCGGTCGGTGTCAGTAAACCTTCCGCAGGTTCGAGGGGAGAATGTTCAACTCGCTCCGGTATTTGGCGACCGTGCGGCGGGCGATGACAATGCCCTTTTCAGCCAGCATGAGGACGACTTCCTGATCGCTCAATGGCTTCGAGGACTCCTCGTTCTTGAAGATTTCCGTGATGATCTCTTTGACGGACGTGTTCGACATGCCTTCGCCGCTGGCGGTCTGGATGCCCGAAGTGAAAAAGTATTTCATCTCGAACAAGCCCTGCGGGGTTTGCATGTATTTGCCGGAGACGGCGCGGCTGACGGTGGTTTCGTGAACCCCGACGACCTCGGCGACCTGAATCATCGTCAGGGGCTTGAGGCCGGCAACGCCGCGTTCCAGGAAGTCGCGCTGCCGGTTCACGATTTCCCGGGCGATGTTCAGGATGGTTTGCTGGCGCTGGTGCAGGCTCTTGATGAGAAACTTTCCAGCGCGGATTTTTTCGCGAATGTACTCCCGGACCTCGGAGCTGGCATCATTTTGCGCCATGAGATCCTTGTAGGTGTTGCTGATGCGCAAGTGCGGGACCTGATCGTTGTTGTTGGTGACCACGTATTCGTCGCCGACTTTCGTCACGAACACTTCCGGGACGACGTACTGGTCGTTGTCCGGCAGGAACGCGCGGCCCGGACGCGGCTCCATCAGGCCGATGCGCGCCACGGCGTCCTGCACGTCGATGACGTCCTCGCCGGTGGCCCGCGCGATTTCCGGCAGGCGCCGTTTGCCCAGCGCTTCCATGTGGTCGCGGACGATTCGGCACTCGAGGGTATCCTGGCGGCCCGAGCGCTCGAACTGGAGCAACAGGCACTCGCGCAGGTTGCGGGCCCCGACGCCGACGGGGTAAAACGTCTGCACGATGCGGAGGACTTCCTCGATTTTTTCCTTCGGAATGGCGGTCGAAAACGACAGTTCCTCGACCGTGGCCTTGAGATAGCCGTAGTCGTCGATGTTGCCGACGAGCATTTCGGCAATGGGGCGCTGTTCTTCGGTGATCTCGGACAACCGCACCTGTTCCAGCAGATGTTCCTGCAGGGAGGTGCCCGTCGTCAGCGAATCGAACATGAATTGGCGCTTTTCATCGTCCTCAAGTGACGAACGCGCCGGCAGATTCGTGGCGGAGAAGTGATCTCTCCATTCCTCGATCTGCGTGAGTTTCTCGAACTCGGCCTGAAAATCGTCCACCGGCTCGCTGGATTGCCGTTCGGAAGCGGGGTCGAATTTCACGTCCGACGGCGGCTCAGCGGGGTCGGCCTGCTGGAGGGTCTGCGTGTCGCCGCGGGCGATGATCGCGGTGTCAGCGTCGCGCATGACTTTTTCCTCGTGGTCCTGTTCGGCGGGAGGCTCTTCTTCGAGGAGCGGGTTTTGTTGCAGTTCCTGCTCGACCAGCGCCTTCAACTCCAGGGTCGGCGCTTGCAGCAGCGCGAGCGACTGCTGGAGCTGGGGTGCCAGCACCTGCTGCAACGACATCTTCTGCGACAAATAGAGGCCTTGTGCCACGGGCGGATTAGATAGGGGGTGCGTGAGTTAACTCAAGGCAAAAGGCGGAACGCGGTCGGCGTAAAACGTGGAACGTAAAACGTAAACCCGGGAGGGATGTCCCGATGAGGTCGAGCGTCCGAATCGGAGTTACGTTTCACGTTTCACGTTTCACGTTTTACGTTTCACGTTTTACTGACCCGTTTTACGAATTGCCGTTCCGCTCCGCCCCGCCTACCGTCGCCCCGTGCCCGTCCAGCTTACGATTCTCGCCAGCGGTTCCAGCGGCAACTGCGCTTATCTCGAGACGGACGATGCGCGGCTGTTGATCGATGCCGGTTTGAGCGCGCGCCAGGTCCGCCAACGATTATTGGGGATCGGCAGGACGCCCGAGAACTTGAGCGGGATTCTCATTACGCACGAGCACGCTGATCACATCCAGGGCCTGGGCGTGCTGGCGGCCAAATTGCATATTCCAATCTTTTGCAACCGCCTCACCAAGGAAGCCATCGAACTGGAGTTCGCCTCACGCTTCGACTTCAGGCTGTTCAGCACCGGCGGGTCGTTTGCAGTGGGCGACGTGCTGGTGGACACGTTCTGCGTCCCGCACGACGCGCACGATCCCGTGGGTTTCCTCATCCACACGGCCGCCGGGAACATCGGGTTCCTCACCGACCTCGGCCACGCCACGAAGCTGGTGATCGAGCGCGTCCGCGCGGCCAACGTGCTCCTGCTCGAAGCCAACCATGACCTCAAGCTCCTTCAGGAGGACACCAAACGGCCGTGGAGCGTGAAGCAGCGCATCGTCAGCCGCCACGGCCATCTTTCCAACGAAGCCGCCGCCGAAGTCGCCGGGCAAGTCCTTTCCGCGGATCTGTGGCATCTCTATCTCGGCCACCTCAGCGGCGATTGCAATCGCCCCGAGTTGGCCCATCGCGTCGTGAGCGAGCGCCTGGTCCAACTGGGGGGAACCCACGTGCGGGTCGAAACCGCCCTCCAACAAGCCCCGCGCCCGACGCTCGCGCTGGAGTAGCGCAAGCTGCCCAGCCTGCTGTATCGCGGGTTGCCAACCCGCGAACCTCCGAACCGATGGGACCGTCGGTTGGCAAGCACGGCATTCGCCGACTGGAAGTCGGCGAAACAGCAGACTGGGCAGTCTGCGCCAGCTCCGCGCCGGGGGCTTCGCCACAGGCGCGCTGCTTTCCAAGGTTGTTGGTGCGGGCGCCAGGATGCACCCAGCTCTGAGGGCCGTTCGCGACAGGGCCGTTGGCGAGAGTTGAACTTCCGGAAATCGCCGACTACACTGAGAGCGTGACAACGAAGACCTTGCAAACCGCGGTCGGGAAGCGCCCCTTCCGACCTTTCACACTGCGGCTCGCCAACGGCCAGCGCATCCGCGTCAACGACCAGGACCGCGTTGCCGTGCATCCTGAAGGGAAGACCCTTATCATCTTCGAACGCGACGGCGGCTATCACATCATCGATATTCCGCTCATCGCCCAGCTTCGCACAAACTGACGGCGTGGACTGCCTCTGTGGTCCGTTCAGCCAGTCCCCTCGTCGAACGAACCGAGACCTTTCCCGACTATTTCGACGAGGCTTGCGGGGCGTCGTCGTCGGGCCGGAGGGTGTCGGGATTCACATAAGCCAGCTTCATCCCGAGCAAGAGCGCCGCCGCCAGCCCGAAGTAAAGCCCGCTCATCACCAGCCGTTGCCACGGTTCGACTTCGAAGTAGCGCTTCTCCTCGGCCGACCGTTTCCGGAACAGCGACAGGAGCCGCGGAATCGAGAGCATGAGAATGAGGACGATGATGAAATTGAAGGCCACGAAGAGCATTCCCACCATCACGGCCAATCCGACCAGCCACAGCCACGGCGAGATCGCCGTGACGATTCGGCCGCCGTCGAGGAAGCCGATGGGCGCAAGGTTGAAGAGGTTGAGGAAAAACGCCATCCAGGCCAGCGCCGCGAACAAGACCTGGTCGGTTGCCAGAAACAGCCCGTAGCACGCCGCCCCGCCCAGAGAGCCGAGCAACGGCCCGCCAATGCCCACCCACGCCTCCATCCATGCGTTGCGCGGCGCGTCCCGGAGCAGGATCAACGCGCCCATGAACGGGATGAACACGGGCGCGCTGGCCCGCAGTCCGAATCGTCGGGCCACGATCAGGTGTCCGCACTCGTGAATGAGGATGAGCAGCACGAACCCGACGGCGAACTTCCAACCGAGGGCCAGCGTGTAGACGCCGATCGTGAGCAACATGGTGCCGCCCGTTTTCAGCAGCACCGGGAAGAACTTCACGACTGGGACCAGCACTGCCTTGAATTTCCAAAGCAGCACGCCGAGTGCGCCCAGGGGCGCCAGCCACTTCTTCAGCCGGCTCTCGGCTGAGGGCGGCGTCGGAGGCGGGGGCGGCGCGGTCGACATGGGACCGTACGGCGGGGACGGCGGCAGGGGTGGCGGCGCCACACGCGGCAATTGGGGAGGGGCTTCGTCCATGTCGTCTCGATGGAGTTCAGCCTCCCGCGGGCGGGGGCAACGGTGTTTTTCGTCCGGACTTCACGTTTACCATAACGGCAAACGTTCGGAACACTTCAACGCCCGTCCGCGCATTCTCGGCCCACACCCCGATGCGGCAGGACGTGGTGCCCGTGGATTCAAGCTGGGCCAGAAGGCGCACGATGTCCCCGCCGCGAGCCGGCGACTTGAAATCGAACGGGCCAAACAGCTTCGTCACGAACGTGGCCTCGGGAAACGCCAGTGACGCCGCGATATACGCCATGTCGTCCGCCCACTGCATGAGGTAGCCGCCGAAGAGAGTCCCGCCGTGGTTCAGGAACTCCGGGCGGATCAGCAGCATCCTTTCGTGCCGCGGAAATTGTCGTGGGGCAATGTTCATCGCTGTACCTGCCCTGATCATTCCGCAGACTTAGCCGGGGCGCAACCGCGATTCGGTTCGGCTACGAATGGAAATAATGAGTCGTTGCCAAGGACTCGGCGGGCCTGCTACTGTCGGGCCATCTCAATGATGAGCTTGACTCTCACGCCAGGTGTGGCCGTTTCGGGCAAGGAACTGACCTGGATAATCACCAGCTACTTCCTGGGGTGTTTCACCGCGGGGTATTACTGGACGCGCTGGCGGACCGGGCGCGACATCCGCGCGGAAGGCAGCGGCAGCGTGGGCGCGCGCAACGTCGGGCGGTTGTTGGGCGCGCCGGGATTTCTGATCACGTTCCTTCTCGATTTCGCCAAGGGCGTGCTGGCCGTGGCGGGCGCGACGTATTTCAAGCTCGGGCCGGAGTCGATTGTCGCTTCGGTGGTGGCGGTGGTGGTGGGGCACAACTGGCCGGTGCAATTGCGCTTTCGTGGAGGAAAGGGCATCGCCACGTCGCTGGGGGCTCTGTTGGCCTACGATCCCTTCATCATGCTTTGTCTGGGCGCGATTTTCCTGCCGGTCTGGGTTGTCCTGCGCGGGTTGACGATGAGCGGCCTCGTGGCCCTTGCGCTGGCGCCGCTGGGAGTGTTCCTGTGCGGACTGGAGAAAGTGGGTGTGGCGGCCGTGTCGTTCCTGGCGGTGCTGGCATTGTTGACGCACCGCCGGAATATCCGGGAAGAAGTTGCTCGCCTTGTTTTTCATCGTTCGGTAGAACAAGCGCCGGTCGAAATGCACAAAGGACCGAACGATGAAGCCTGAGCCAGGGCTGCGATTCAAAATTGCGACGGATGACCGGGAGTTCGAGGCGGTTCACCGCCTCAACTACAAAACGTTCGTCGAGGAAATTCCCCAGCACGAACGCAATCCGCAGCAGCGGCTGGTGGACAAGTTTCACGCCGAAAACACCTACGCCATCTGCCTTGCGAACGACGAACTGGTCGGCATGGTGTGCGGGCGCAGCCAGCGGCCGTTCTCGCTCGACAAGAAGGTTCCCGACCTCGATGCGCATTTGCCGCAGGGCTACAAGGTGCTGGAAGTGCGGCTGCTCTCGGTGGAGAAGGAATATCGCAACGGGTTCGTTTTCTCCAAGCTGGTCGGGCTGCTGGCGCAACACTACAAGGACCAGGGCTTCGACATGGCGATCATTTCGGGCACCACCCGGCAATTGCGGCTCTACAAGCACCTGGGGTTCGTGCCGTTCGGCCCGGTCGTGGGCGCCGGCGAAGCGCAATTCCAGCCGATGTATCTCACGCTGGAGAAATTCATTCAGATGTCCGAGGCCCTCTCGCCGCCCAGCGACGCGGTCGAGAAAATCCTCGCCAGCTACCTGCCCGGTCCGGTGGACGTGCACGCGGAAGTCCGCAAGGCGTTCGAGCGCGGGCCGGTGTCGCACCGGTCGGACGGTTTCATGGCCGACTTCAAGGCGACGAAGCGGCTCTTGTGCGAACTGACGGGCGCGAAGTCGGTCGAGGTCCTCACCGGTTCCGGCAGCCTGGCCAACGACGCGGTCTGCGCGCAGATTTCATTGCTGGACGCGCCCGGGCTGGTCTTAAGCAACGGGGAGTTCGGCGAGCGCCTGATTGATCACGCCACGCGGCAGGGGTTGAGCTTTGAAGTCTATAAAATGGCTTGGGGCGAGCCGTTGGACCTGGCCGAAGTGCGCCGCCGTCTCGAAGCGAACCCAAAACTGACTTGGCTCTGGGCGACGCACTGCGAAACCTCGACTGGCATCCTCAACGACCTCGACGCGCTCAAAGCCCTATGCGCCGAACGAGGCGTGAAGCTTTGCCTGGATTGCATCAGCTCGATTGGCACCGTGCCGGTGAATCTGGACGGCGTTTATCTCGCCTCTTGCGTGAGTGGCAAGGCGCTCGCGTCGTTCCCCGGCCTGTCGATGGTGTTCTACAACCACGAACTCCGCCCCGCGCCCAGCACGCTGGCCCGTTACCTGGACCTCGGCTACTATGCGGAGAAGAACGGTGTGCCCTTCACGACCTCCTCAAACCTCCTCTATGCCCTCCAGACCGCCCTCAAGCGCATCGTGTGGCCGGAGAAGTTCGCGCAACTGGCCGAGGTCAGCGCCTGGCTTCGCGCCCGGCTCCGGGAGTTGGGCCTGCAAATCGTCGCTCCGGACGCCCACGCAGCGCCCGCCGTGGTGACCCTCGCGTTGCCGCCTGAAGTGTCCTCCAAGACCCTCGGGTTCCAACTCAAAAAAGCCGGCTACCTCCTGAGTTACAACAGCGGCTACCTGCTCCCGCGAAACTGGATTCAGATCTGCCTCATGGGTGAATGGTCGCGCGAACACGTGGAGGCGTTGCCAGACGTGCTCGCAAAGCTCTGCGCCGCCCATCGCGCCCGAAAGCGGGAGAAAGCGTCGCCCGTAGGAGTTAGTTCTGAGAATTGACAATCGGCAGCAGCCTTGCTGGAGTGCCCGCGCTTGGTGAACCGGCGCCGAGCAGTTTGAACGCAGGCGAATCATTGTCGATTTGTTAGACCCCTTTATGGGGACTTTGCATAGCGCAGAAGGCTGAGAACGAGACGGAAAAACTTTGGAACCCCCGAAACACGCGAGTCTCCAGTACCTTGCCCAGTCCGTTCTTGTTGGCGTTCTGGCGGTGCTGTGCCCGCTCCCGCTACCCGGCCAGACAGACAAGCCCGCGGTCGCCCCTGCCGGTGGCTCGGCGTTAGAGAGTATCAAAGCAAGGGCGGACTCGAATGACGTTGAGGCGCAATTGACGCTCGGGTGGATGTACGACAACGGGGAGGGAGTGCCTCGCGACCAAAAGCAGGCGTTTCGCTGGTGGCTGAAGGCGGCAGGGCAAGGTCAACCAGTGGCGCGGTACAACGTCGGCCTGATGTACTCTGCTGGCCAGGGAGTGGCGCAGGACTACACCGAGGCAGGGAATTGGTGGCGGCGGACTACGGAGCCAATGGATGTTCTCGCCACGTATCAACTAGGGTGGTTGGTCGCCACAGGCAGCGGGGTCCCCAAAGATTACTCTGACGCGAGGAATTGGTGGCGTACTGCGGTGGAGCATGGATACGAAGTCGCGAAACGAGAATTGGGCTTGGTAGAGGCACAGGTCACGTACAGCGATGGAACAAGCGCCGGCAGCGTTCGTATGGCCACGAACACGATGATTGGTGACGCAGCCTACCGGGGATACGGTATTGCCAAGCGCGAGTTAGAGTTCCAACCTGTAACGTTCACCGATTCCGATGGGAAATACCTTGAGAACGTCCAAGTCATCGGATTCAACCCGGTTTCGATTTATTACCGGCAAACTAACGGCGTCTGCTGTGGGGAAACGCGGCTGGCCAAGTTGCCGGGCGATCTCCAAACACGATTCGGATACGAGCCGAAAAGGGCGGCGAAGTACGAGGAGGACAAGGCGCGAGCGGCATCAGCGGCGGACTCCTCGTCGCCGGGGCGCGGCCTCCAAGTGTTATTCAGATACTCAGGAGTCTCCAAATCACTGGCGACTGCTCCTATGAGCCGCGAATCAACAAACATTGCGATCCTCACTGAAATCGTCGCGGACTACAAAAGTAAGAACGCGTATATTGGAAAGCAGACTGGAGCAAAAGAGGATATCTATGTGTGCGGAGATATGGCGATGGCTGTCTGGAACCAGATCAGAACAAGAGGCATAGCGGCATTGATCATGATCGGCAATGTGGGAGAGGACATGCACTCGATTTTCGATGCAAACCATGCTTGGGTCTTGGCCGAAGTACGTCCAGGACTCTACCTCGCACTTGAAACCACAGGAGGGTTTGTCGAGTACGAAAGCCAAAACCCGAAATACTATTTTGGCCATGCCTTTGCGAACCCAAAACAGCTAAAGGAGTACGTCGCCCTTCTAAGTGAGCTGGATACAGCTAGAAGTAAACTTGCTCACGCAATGGACAATTACGATTCTTTCCCAAGCCGGTCAACCTTGGCTGTTTTGGATACGAGAACGGTTGATCGGAACGATGCTATGTACAAACTCCTTGCGCTCCTATTACGCTGAGACCAAAGGAAATCTCCTCACCGGCTACATCGTGAAAGGGAAGGGGTCATGAAGGGGTCCTAACAATTGACAATCGGCAGCACCTCAACCCTTGCAGCTGTGCCGCGAGACGCCAATGTGGCGTACTTGGATCGCTCAGTGGCGGGCGATGGGCAGCGCCAGCGACGTTTCGCACTTGACCAAGCGCCACCCGGCAAAATGAACGCAGCCGCATCATTGTCGATTGTGAGACCCCTCCTTTCGTTCTGCCGCCGTGCCGTGCCACGAGGAAGGCCGCTTTCCGACTTGGATTCACAGGGCCGTATGGTAACTTTGCCCGCATGTCAGAACGTGTCGTAGTCAATCCCGACGTCTGCAACGGCAAGCCCGTCGTTCGCGGCACCCGCATCACCGTCCAGACCGTGCTCGAATTCCTCGCTGCCGGCGATTCAGCCGAGGACGTGCTGGAGGAATATCCCAGTCTGACTCGCGAGGATGTCCAGGCGTGCCTCGATTACGCGTCGAAGGTGATGGCCAATCATTACTCCGTGGTGCCCCTGGCATGAAGGGCTTCTTTTTCGACGAGAACCTTCCGTCCCGACTCACTTTCTCCCCTGGCCTTCCCGTCGTTTCAGCCGTGAATTTGGGGCCCAGCCCCACCGACACCCAGGTGTGGGAATTCGCGCGACAACGCCAATTGGTCATCGTATCCAAGGATGCTGACTTCTCCGAACGGATTATTCTTTCCACGCCTCCGCCGTGGGTCGTGCATCTGCGGTTCGGAAATCTTCGACGCCGCGAATTTCATGCCTTGCTCGCCCGCGTCTGGCCGCAAGTGGAATTGCTGCTCAAGGGCTACAAATTGGTAAACGTGTACGCCGACCGTGTAGAAGGTATCGGGTGAATTTATTCAGCTCCATCGGCCAACTCGCCCGTCGTGCCGTACGGCTGCTCGTCCAACTCTACTACCCAATCGTCGAAGTCACCGGGCGTGAGCGCATCCCCGCTTCGGGCGCGGTGCTGTTTTGTGCCAACCATCCCAACTCGATGCTCGACCCGGCCATCGTCGGGCTTGTGGCGAAGCGCCCCGTGCATTTCTTCGCCAAGGCGCCGCTGTTCGACGTGCCGGTCTTCGGCGCGGTGATGCGCGCCCTGGGCATGGTGCCCGCCTACCGCGGCGCGGATGACCGATCGCAGGTGAAACAAAATCTCGCCTCGCTCGAAGCCGGCGCCGCGTGGCTCGCGCGCGGCGAGGCCGTCGGGATTTTTCCCGAGGGCAAGAGCCACGACCTGGCCCGCGTCGAGCAGGTCCGCACCGGCGCGTCGCGGCTGGCTTTGCAGGCGGCCCAATCGGGAGTGGCGGTCACCCTCGTGCCGCTCGGCCTGAACTACGAGCGCAAAGAACGCT
>DASTLJ010000299.1:0-4717 GCA_035715125.1 Verrucomicrobiia bacterium | reverse complement strand
GCGTGTCGAACCGACTCCCGAGATGCGCGCGCTGGTCTCCGCGCTGGCCAATCTGGACCTGAAGGCGCCTCTGACCGCGGAAACCGCCGCGGCGTGGCGGGAGCACCTCGCCCGCCTTGTTCAGAACGGGGCGGCCGCGCTCCCCGCCATCCAGGAGTTTCTTGCGCTCAACAAGGATGTGAACTTCGAGTCCATCGCCGGCGGCGCCGGCCTGCTCGGCTCCACGTCGCTTCGGATGTCGCTGCTCGAAGCGCTGGGAAATATTTCCGGCCCCGAGGCGCTGGCGGCGTCCGCGCTGGCGCTCCAAAGCACGACGGACCCGCGGGAGATCGCGCTGCTGGCGCGGAACCTGGAGCGTCAAGCCCCCGAGCAGTATCGCGAAGCGGCGCTGGCGGCCGCCCGGACGGCCATGGCCGAGGCCGCCGCGGGCCGGCTTGTGGGCAAGGACATCGGCCCGCTCTTCGACGTGCTCAGAACTTACGGCGGCCCGAACGCCGTGCAGGATTTCCAGCAGGCCGCGACCGGGCAATGGAAGTACTACGCGACGATCGCCCTGGCCGAACTGCCGGACGGCGCGGGCGTGCCGGCGTTGCTGCAGTTGGTCGCGGATCCCGCGGGCAACACCCGCGGCGGACGCGTGCCGGCGATGCAGGCGCTGGCCCAACTCGTCCCCGATTACCCGGAAGCGCGCGACGCGCTGCTGGAGCAAGCCAAACAATCTGCGATTCCCAACGCGACCTGGATCAACATCGCGGCGGCACTCATCGGCGACCGCTTCCAGATCGGCAGTGCGTCCGCGGAAAGCAATCCCAACCTGCGCACCTGGCACCTGGCCTATGGCAACCAGAATTACTACGCGACGCCGACGCCGCTGAGCGCGGAGCAGGTGCAGCAACGCCTGGGCCTCATCGACCAGTTCCTCGGGGTGAATGTGAACAATGCGTTTGCGACTGCCTCGTTGTTGGAGGCCAAAAGCAAGCTGCTGGCGCGGCAAACGGCATCGACGCAATAGCCCGGCGCCCGGCGGAAATACCCTGGAATTCCAGTTGCGGTGGTTTCGCGGCGGGCCTAGGTTATTGGGAAGTTCAGTCCAGCCGATGACAACCCGGCGCGCATTCACACTCATCGAAGTGCTGGTAGTGATCGCCGTCATAGCCCTTATCGCGGCGATGCTCCTGCCGGCCTTGAGCAAGGCGCGGGAATCGGGCCGCCGCACGGCCTGCGCCAGCAACCTGCGCCAGCTCAACGTGGCGGTTTCCATCTACTCAGGAGAAAACGAAGGGGACTTCCCGCCGACGAATCAGACCAACCACTGGCCCGCTCAATTCTTCCGGGAATACGAAAACCTCGATGTCTTGCTCTGTCCGTCCGATCGGTCGTCGCCCGCCCGGGACGTCGGTGTCAAACCCGACGAAGCCCCGCGCAGCTACGTCATGAACCTGTTCCGCGATCATTTTGCATCCACGCTGTCGCCCGCCGACCTTCAGCGATTCAACAGCGGGACGTACGCCGGGACGATAAACGAAGGCAACATCGGTCAGCCCGCGGACACCGTCCTGTTCGGCGAAAAGCGGACGGGCGTAAAAGATTTCTACTTCGATTTGGCCGGAGTCCTCGGCGGCACGGAACACCGGGTGCTCCAGCAGCGCCGGCACATGCGCGCCTCCAGCGCCGGCTCCGGCGGATCGAACTATGCCTTTGTCGACGGCAGCGTGAGGTTCCTGGCCTATGGGGGCGCGTTTCACCCAGTGAACCTTTGGGGCGTGACCTACTTCATCCGGACCAACGAGGACGCCCAGTCCGGAACTCGCTAATCCGGCCCCGCCAGCAAGACGCATTCAAGGTATGTGTTTCATCGTGAGCCTCGACGATTCGAGCATCGCGCATTGGGGCCATGAACGGCGGCGGCTGGCACGGAGTCCCGGCTTTAGCCGGCCGGACGTCCTGCCGCCTGAAGGCGGGACTCCTTGCAAGAGGCGTCCCGGCTCCACGGCGCGGACGCAGAAGGCTTGACGGGCCGAAGCAGCCTTGCTGAAAGTCGGCGCGCATGAACACTGCCAGGATGCTTGCCGTCGCCTACCTCGTTTGCTTCGAGATTCCGACGGCCGGCGCCGAAGTCATCGAGGCCGATGTGTGCGTCTTCGGCGGGACGTCGGGCGGCATCGCGGCGGCGGTGCAAGTCAGCCGCATGGGCAAGCGGGCCGTCATCGCCGAGCCGGGGCGGTATCTGGGCGGGCTGACGACCGGCGGCCTGGGCGCGACGGACATCGGGAACAAGGCAGCCATCGGCGGCATCTCCCGCGAGTTCTACGGGCGCATCGCGAAGCATTACGCCAACGACTCGGCGTGGCGCTTCGAGACGCGCGCCGACTACTTCGCCCATCGCGGCAGCGGCCAGTCCAAAGCATCGGACCTGGCCTCCGTCGACGCGACGATGTGGACCTTCGAGCCGCACGTGGCGGAACTGGTTTTCAGCAACCTGCTCCGGGAGGCGAAGGTCGAGGCGCGTTTCGACCAGCGGCTGGCCTCGGTGCGCAAGGATGCCGCGCGCATCACGGAGATTGCGATGGAGAACGGCAACGTTTACCGCGCGAAAATGTTCATCGACGCGACTTACGAAGGCGACTTGATGGCGAAGGCAGGCGTCTCCTTCCACGTCGGCCGCGAAGCCAATCGTGAGTATGGCGAAACGCTCAACGGCATCCGCGCCGAGACGCCCAAGCACCAGTTTACCATCGCGGTGGATCCGTACGTGAGGAAAGGCGATGCGAGCAGGGGCCTGCTGCCGTTCCTCCAATCGGGCGACGGCGGCAAACCCGGCGACGGGGACCATCGCGTGCAGACCTACAACTATCGGCTCTGCTTCACGACGAACGACGCGAACCGCCTTCCGCTCGCGCCGCCGCCGAATTACGACGCGGCGAAGTACGAATTGCTCGGCCGCTACCTGGAGGCGCTCGTCGCCGCCGGCCTCAAGCCCAGATTGAGCGAGTTCTGGAATCCCATCTGGTTGCCCAACCAGAAGACCGACATCAACAACAACGGCGGCTTCTCGACCGACTTCATCGGCGCGAACTACGACTATCCCGAAGGCAATTACGAGTTGCGCGAGCGCATCGCCCGCGAGCACGAGGATTACACCCGCGGCTTCCTGCACTTCCTGGCCACCAGCCCGCGCGTGCCGGAGAACATGCGCGAAGAGATGCGCCGGTGGGGTCCGTGCAAGGACGAGTTTCGCTCCGCCGGCGGCTGGCCGCGGCAGCTCTACGTGCGCGAGGCGCGCCGGATGATTTCCGACGTGGTGATGGCCGAACGCCATTGTCGCGGGCAGGAGAAGGTGTCCGATTCCATCGGCCTGGCCGCCTACAACATGGATTCGCACAATTGCCAGCGCATCGTGAAGCGCGGGCGCACCGAAAACGAAGGCGACGTGCAGGTCGCGCCGATGAGCCCGTACCCGATCTCCTACCGGGCGCTGGTGCCGCGGGCCAGCGAGTGCGGGAACCTTTTTGTGCCCGTTTGCATGTCTGCTTCGCACATCGCCTACGGATCGATCCGCATGGAGCCGGTGTTCATGATTTTCGGCCAGTCCTCCGCGACGGCCGCGTGCCTGGCGATCGACGGCGGGGTGCCCGTGCAACAAGTGAAGTACGACAAGCTTCGCGCGCGCCTGCTCGCTGACAAGCAGGTGCTCGAATGGAAGGGCGGCGCCACGGCGGGCTCGCCGTCGCCGCCGATTGACCCGAAGAGCCTTCGGTCGTTTCAGGGCGGAAGGCCCGCAAGGTTATAGCCTGGGCTGGAGCGAGCACCGCGAGCGGAGGCCCAGGTCACGAATTCCGAGATTTCCCTGGAGGCCTGGCACGGGTAGGCGGCGGCATTCGCGAGCGGGACAAATGGGAAGCCATCGCGAGCGAGGAACCGGTGCAACAATTCGGCGCGCTCCTGCGCACCAACGCCAACGTGCTGGGCTACCGCCGCGCCGAAGTCTGCGCCCGCGACAGCACCGACCCCAAGCCCGGCTGGTGGTGGACGATGATCGTCACCACCAATTACTCCGTACAGACCCTTCTGGGCACCTACCGCGACTTCTGGAAATCCTCCAACTCCGTGTTCGTGGAGAGGATTGAAAATCCTGGCGAGGAATAGTGCCGAAGCGAAGGGGATTCTGGCTCGGATATTTCACAGTTGAATCCTTCGCCAAAGCGCCTCTCTCATTAGCACCCCGCTTTAGCGGGGTGTATCCGCGTCCGACGTGGTCGAAACCGTTTCAACGGTTTCAACAGCGTGTGGGAAACCGTTGAAACGGTTTCTCGTCTCGCACCGCCCGAACACCCCGCTGAAGCGGGGTGCTAATGAGAGGAGACTAACCGAGTCGAGAAACGTGTGAAATATCCGGGTGAAGCGTTGAAGCGCAGCACCAACGCGCCGCTTCAACGCTTCAACGCTCCAACGCTTCAACGCCCAATCCTGATCCGCTGCGGGCTTGATTTCGCTCGCGCCCGATGGCTACGGTCAATCTCGCGCCCGATATGAAAACCCGCGTTCGTTTCGCCCCCAGCCCCACCGGCTTTCTTCACATCGGCGGCGCGCGCACCGCGCTGTTCAATTGGCTCTACGCCCGGCACACCGGCGGCACCTTCATCCTGCGGATCGAGGACACCGACGCCGCGCGCAATATGCAGGAAGCGGTCAATGTGATCCTCGACGGCCTTCGCTG
>DASTLJ010000298.1:0-12242 GCA_035715125.1 Verrucomicrobiia bacterium | reverse complement strand
GCCACCGACGTTTGGGGAGAGCCCCACCGCGGCGAGCTCGTTGTCGTCCAGGCTCGTGAGCACCGTCACGCCGAGCACCAATGGCGCGGACCGGCCGAGTTGCCCGGCGGTTTGCTGCGCGGATTGCTCGGCGGCTTTCATCATCGCCGCACCGCCGCTGGCGTGGAGGGTCAGCATCTGCACGCCGAGCCGGGTGGCGCTGGCCACGGCCCCTGCGACGGTATTGGGGATGTCGTGAAATTTCAGGTCGAGGAACACCGCCGCGCCCATGTCACGAATCTGCCGCACGATGTCCGGCCCGGCCGCCGTGAACAGCTCGCTGCCGATCTTGAATGCGCCGGCCACCGGCGCGACCTCTTCGGCCAAAGCGAGTGCCCGGTCCGCGGTGGGCACATCCAGGGCGACGATGATGGGGTTGTTCATCGGCGGGAAGAGTGGAACGGGGGGAGTGAAACGTAAAACGTAAAACGGAAGAAACGCATCGAGAATCGCATTGCCGCGGGGGCGCGATTCGGCTAAAGATCAATTGTGACAAGCCCCTCCGAGAGGTTGCGTCTGAATGGCCGGACTGGTCTGGCCTTGCGGGCGGCGCCCCGGGGCGGGGCCAAGGGCTTCTCGCTCATCGAATTGCTCATCGTCCTGGCCCTGTTGTTGATCATGGCGGTGATAATGCGCGGATCCGGTTCCCGCAGCCGGCAGGAGCGGGACAAGGCCGCCTGCGAAAAAAATCTGCATCAGGTCTACCTCGCGCTCGAGATCTTCGCCAATGACCACGACGGCCTGTTTCCAGTCGTCGCCGGCGCCAAGACCAGCGAAGCGCCGCTGTCGCTGTTGGTGCCCAAGTACACCGTAGCGACCGAATCATTCATTTGTCCGGGCGGCAAGGATTCCGGGCTGCCCGAGGGCGAGCCATTCTCGCGACGCAGGATTAGTTACGCGTACTACATGGGGTTGCGCTCCGTGGACGCGGGCGAACCCCTCATGAGCGACCGGCAGATCAACACTGCGCCCCGAAACAAAGGCGACCTTCTCTTTTCCGCGACCGGCCAGCCACTCGGCAACAATCACCACAAATATGGCGGCAATGTTCTGTTCGTCGGTGGCGACGTCAAGATGAGCCGGCCGAAGGCAGAGTTTTCCCTCAAGCCAGCGCAAAACGTCATCCTGCTCAACCCCAAACCCTGAAGCCTTGTGAAGATTCAGTGCGCGTGCGGCGCAAAATTTTCCTTCGACATCACGCCTGAAATGGCGACGGCCGCCGTGCAATTCGTCTGCCCGACGTGTGGTTTGAACAGCACGTCGCTCGTCAATCATTTGATCCACCAGCACGCCATTGGAGCGTTGCCCAAGCCCGGCGCCCGCGCCACAACGCTGTTGCCGGGGCCTGTCGTGACGGCTCCCGCACAGGCCGCCGTGACGCCTGCCCCACTACCCGCCACGTCCGCGACCAGGGTGCCCGTCGCAAAACTCCTTTCTTCCGCGACCGTTCCGCCGTCTGCCGCCCCCGTGGCCACTGCCATCGCGGTCCCGACGCCGGCTGTGCGCGTGGCGGCCCAGGAACGGACTGCGGCCTCCGTCGCGCCTTCAGTTCAGCCCGCCGGCGAGGTGGCGCAGCTTTGCACGAAACATTTCGGGCAGTTGACGACGAACCGCTGTTTCGTTTGCCAGAAACCCATTTGCCCGCAATGCATGGCGCTCTTCGGCTGGGTCTGCTCCCCGTTGTGCAAGCACAAGGCCGAATCGCAAGGCATCGCCATTCCCGAGTTTGCAGGCCAGAAGTCGGTCGCCGAACGCAAGGAGTGGCGCAAGCTGGCGCGTGCCGCCGGAGCCATCGCTGGGGGCCTTGTGCTCGTGCTGGGAATCTGGTTCTGGTACGCGTGGTTCGGCTCGACACCCAAACCTGCCTTCTCGGCCAAGCTCTCCGAGGTGGCGAATTCCGGACAACTCTACGCGGGACCGCAACGTCAGTTCATCATCCTCCATGGCGGCACGCTGGCGCGCCACGACGCGAAGGCCAAACGCGAAGTCTGGTCCGTCCCGTTAATCGACAAACGCAAGATTGCCGACGAGGCCGCCGTCTCCCAAAAGCTCCTCGTGGCCGCCCGCATGGAAGCCATCAAGCACGGCGCCGACTCCGACGACTTTCGTCTCCCCTTGCTCG
The DNA here is from genome assembly GCA_035715125.1 of Verrucomicrobiia bacterium. Classification (GTDB taxonomy): domain Bacteria; phylum Verrucomicrobiota; class Verrucomicrobiia; order Limisphaerales; family JADJPG01; genus DASTLJ01. Next base: position 10,081 of record DASTLJ010000298.1, on the reverse strand, counting down.
AAGAAGTGACCAAGGACATGGTGGAATCGGCCGCCGCCGGGCTCCACTTGCACGTGGCGGGCACCGGCATTTGGGTCCAGTCGCCGGAGAAGCTGGTCCGCTACGACTGGGAAACCGGCAAGCCGGTGAAAGAGATCGCGCTCGACGAGGACGCCCGGGAACTTTCACGCCGTGGAAACGAATTCCTCCTCGTGGCGCAAAGCGAAACCGGCAGTGAAATCATCCGCATTGACCTGGCCAGTGGCGAGACCCGGGCCGAAACGGTGGCGCGCCCCGCGGCGTTGCTCGCCGGCGGCGGCGATCCCGCCGGGCTGGCCCGTCCGGCCAGCAACGGCGTCGGCCGCGCGGGGGCGTCCACAAACTTGCTGGCTCGCGCCGGGGTCTCCTCGAATCTGCTGGCCCGCATTGGGCTTCTGCCCGGCGCCCGGGATTTGGATCCCGCAGTCATTGCCCGCAAAATCGAGAACCTGCCGCTGCCCAACCGCCTGGCGCTTCCCGCCACGCTTGCGGCCGCGGCCAATCAACAGCGCCTTCGCGCCGCGCTGAACGACTTCGATCCGGCTGTGCTCGCCAGCCTGCTGGCCGGCGCGGGGGCTTCGGACGAAGACGACCTGCGTGTCATTCCAACCCGTGATGGTTATTTGCAGTTCGGCTCGAAACTCGTCGAGCACCGCACGGTGACGCGAAAGGTGTTGAAGGATGCACCGGCGAAATCCGCACTCGACGGCCCGGTGAATCAGGCTGCCACCATGGCCATCGCCAACGAAATCCTGAACGATATCACGCGCGATTCCATCGGCGACACCGTCGAGGAGGACGAAAGCCGCTACCAAGCGACGCTGCGCCGACCGGGCGCGCCCGACTGGACTGGCGAAGTCATCGGCCGTCCCGGATTCATTCCGCTGGACACGGTGGACCTGGTGACCAGCCGGAAGGCCGTCCTCGTTCTCGACAAGAACAATAAGAAGCTCTGGCAGACGAAACTGAGTTCGGACATGACCGGCGACGGCTTCGAGGGCGAGGGCGCGTTCGGCGCCGGTCCGGCCGTCGAGCGCGGCGACACGCTGTATCTGTTCGACGGAGCGGTGCTCACGGCCTTCGAGCGTGCGACCGGCAACGCCCGCTGGCGCCTGCCTTCCGTTGGCATTGCCGGCCTGTTCTTCGACGACAAGGGAATGATTTACGTGAATACCTCGACGGCCAGCCCCGACAGTCTCCGCTACTCGAGGCAGATCGATATTTCGCAGAAAACGCATACGCTGGTGCTCAAAGTCGATCCGAAGACGGGCAAGACGCTTTGGCGCACGGAGAACGACGGGCTGATCACCTACCTCTCAGGCAATTACATCTACACGGTCGAGTCCAGCCAGGGCGAAGACGGCGGCGGCATCATGGGCGGGGTCAAGCTCGCCACCGCGATACCGCCGCACATCCGCATCAAGCGGCTCAAACCGTCGAATGGCCGCGTCCAATGGGAACACTACGAGATGCGCGCGCCGCTGGACTATCATTTCGACCAGAACGAAATCCAGATTCTCTTCCGGAAGGAATTGCAAGTGCTGCGGTTCTTCACGCTCTGATTCCGAACAGTTTCAACAGCGCCTCCGCCACAAGGATGCCGACGAAGGTCCCGATAATGTAGCCCCAGATGCCCGCCAAGAGGCCGGGCACGACGAGTTTTGACCAGCCGCGCGAGATCGCCATCGCCGCCGCCGTCGGCGCGCCGCCCAGGGTTGCATTGACGCTGAGGAGAAGTTCTTCGAGATTCTGCTTGAGGAGTTTTCCGGCCGCGAGGGTGAAGCCGAGGTTCGTAAGCGCCATCACCAGGCAGAACAGGAAGAGCACCGGCACGTGCTTCACCACTTGCACCAGGTCCGCGCGCAGTCCGATGACGACGAAAAACAGGTAGAGCAAGTACATGCCGAATTCCTCCGCGCCCTGAATCTTCTCCGTGAAGCGGTGGAACGCGGTGGTGATGCCGACGGACAGGATTGTGATCAGCACGAAGGGATTGGCGATGATCGAGCGGCCGATAGGCGAAGTGATGTGTCGTTTGAGCAGTTCGGTCAACTCGCTGGAAACTGCCGCGACGGCGACGGCGATGGCCAGCGCCCAGGCGATGTCGAGCAGGGAAATTTCCTTGCGCCGCCAGTATTGGGCGGCGAGCGCCGTCACATCCTCACGGTCGCCGGCCAGCGAGTGGGGATGCGGAAACTGGCGGCGGAAGAACCGGCTCCCGGCAATGACCAGCAGCGCGGCAAACATGCCGGCCATGATGAAGTTGTCAGCGACCATGAGCGAACTGGCAAGCTGGGGCGCCACGTCATAGGTCCTCTGGATGGCGACGAAATTCACGCCGCCGCCAATGTAGCTGCCGGTCATGATGCCGGTGACTTCGGGCACGCGCTCGAACGCGCCGCGGAACAGGAACGCCGCGAGGAATGCCCCGAGCACCGTGCCGACGCTGGCAATGTGAAAGCAGAGGAACATGGGGCCGGTCTCGCGCAGGATGCGGAGGATGTTCGCGCGGAAGATCAGCAATGGGATGGCGATGGGCACCAGGTAATCTTCGACCATGCCGTAGGAGGACGCTTCGGTGGGCAGCAGGCGCGTGTTCGACAGCGCCATGCCGAAGAGCAGCGCGACGACCGGTCCGCTCAGCTTCGCCGCCCATCGGTTCGTCTGCTCCAGCCAGATGCTGACCGCCGCGCCCGCGGCGATGCAGCCGAGCAGGAGCCAGACGTCGTTTGGGGGGATGAGGCTCATCAGGAGGCTAACAACTGCGTCTGCAGGCAATGCCGCAGTTACCGACGCTGCAGGTCCCGTAGCGCAGATTTCCGCTCTGCTGTATCGCAGGTTTTCAACCTGCGGACCTCGCGAGAATCCAAGCGGGTTCGATAGGGGGACAGCCCGCCGATTGCAAATCGGCGATACAGCAGAGTGCAACTCTGCGCTACCAGTCCCGGATGTCCGGCCGATTGGCAGGCCATTCTGCGCATCGGTTAGTAAGCCGTTGGAAGTTTAGCAAGAACCGCCATTCACTGCGCGGCGGACGCGGCTTTGCCAGATGGGCCATAGCCTGGAAGGGGCTTGCCATCATTGCCGAGTTTGCCGCACGACCAAAGGAGGCCACGGGCGACCAGGTCGAGGTAGCGTGCGTCGGCGACGGTGGTGGTATTGTGGCCAAGAGTGGTGCTGAAGACGCGGGTTTTTCCGTAATCGTTGGCCCAGGCCACGACGAAGTCATCCGTCCTCTCGGTGCCATCGTTCTTCTTCACGATTTGTTTGCCGCGCGCCAGGGGATGCGCGGTCGGGAAGAGCTTCACGTTGTTGTAAAGTTCCTCTTTGATCGTGGTCCAATCATCGAAGCCACGCGTCGTGGGATGCTCGCGATCGACAAACTGGATGGCAATGGGTTCGTGGGGGCCGTGCGCGGAGGACTGAATCCCGACGAATTTGAACCAGTCATCCGTGCCCGTGCGATAACAGTGCATCGCGCAATGGAGATTCACCGCGGCTACGCCCCTGCTGTGGGCGGCGAGGATGTTCTGCACGTAGGGCATTTCCTTCACATCCGAGGAACATTCGTCGTGGATGACCGCGTCGTAACCCTTGGCCCAGTCGGCATTCTCGTAAATCGTAAAGCGGGCGCGGGTCGAAGTGTCGTTGGTGTGGACCTGGGTCACTTCAACATTGGCGCGGGCTTCAAGGCCGAGTTTGAGCACGTCCTTCTGTTTGGCATACTCGTGGCAGCACCCGCCGGTGATGAGCAGGACACGCAGAGGCTTGGGCTGGGCGGCGGACGCGGTGGTGAGGGCGAACAAGGCGAGGAAGTGTAGGACAAGAATGGCTTTCATGGTCGTGGATTGAGTGCGCGGGGATTGAACGGGGACTGGAACGATTTGGCGAGAGGAAATCATTGCTCGTTAAATCGTTGAATCGTTGAATCGTTAAAAGGGGGAGATCGCGGTCCTCCGCAAGCGATTCAACGATTCAACGATTCAACGATTCACCGGCTGACTGCGCACTTTCTCCTTGTGAATATTTCCCGCTCAGGGCAAGTCATACCGCCATGCCTAAGCCTTATACCCCCTCCGGGACGGCTCCCGCGTTGAGCCGTCGTCACTTCATCAAATACTCGACCGTCACCGCCACGGTGCTGGGCATCGCGCCCGCATTCCTGCGCGGGCAGAATCTTAACGGTCGCATCAACGTCGCCTGTATCGGCGTGGGCGGCAAAGGGGGTGGCGACACGGACAGCGCCTACAGCCTGGGCGGCAATATCGTCGCGCTTTGCGATATCGATGCCAACACGCTCAACGGCAAACATCAGTCATTGGAAACCCGCGCCACGAAGGACAACCGCACCTACGACGCCAAGCTCTACAAAGACTTCCGCAAGATGTTCGACGAGCTGGGCAACTCCATCGATGCCGTGACCGTGTCCACTCCAGATCACGTTCACGGCCTGGCCTCCCTCACGGCCATGAAACTGGGCAAACACGTTTATTGCCAGAAGCCCCTGACCCAGACCGTCTGGGAGGCGCGCGAAATGCGGCGCCTCGCCAACGAGAAAAAGCTCGCCACGCAGATGGGCAACCAGGGCAGCGCCGGCAATGGATTGCGCCGGGCCGTGGAAGTGATCCAGGCCGGCGTGATCGGCCATCCGAAGGAACTGCACGTCTGGAGCAACCGTCCGATCTGGCCGCAAGGCATCGATCGGCCCGCGGGCGAAGATCCGGTTCCAAGCCATATCGACTGGGACCTGTGGCTCGGGCCCGCCGCGTACCGGCCCTACAAGAGCGGGGTGTATCATAACTTTGCGTGGCGCGGATGGTACGACTTTGGGACCGGCGCGCTCGGAGACATGGCCTGCCACACCGTCAACATGCCCTTCCGCGCGCTCAAGCTGGGCTATCCAACGGTCGTCGAGGCCGAAGTCGCCTCGCGTGTTCCTTCCGAAACTTTTCCGCTCACCACGCGCCTGCGCTTCGAGTTTCCCGAACGCGAAGGATTGCCACCCTGCAAATTCTGGTGGTACGACGGCAATCCCAACTCGAAGGACAAGATGTTTGAGAAGACGGGCTTTGTCGCTCCGCTTCGGCCGCCCGCGGACGTGACGAGGGAAATTGTCAGCGCGCGTAAGAACCTTCCGGGCAGCGGCTGCCTCATCGTCGGCGAAATGGGCAAACTCTTTTCGCCGGACGACTACGGCTCCGAGTTCCACATCCTGCTCAACGACGAAAAGGAATACAAAAACGGCAAAGACCACGAAGCCTGCAAGGAAGTGCCCCAGACCATTCCCCGCTCGCCGGGCCACGACAAGGAATGGTTCGAGATGATGAAAGGCGGCCCACCGGCCTACTCGAACTTCGATATCGCCGCCTACCTCACGGAGATCATCCTCCTGGGTTGCGTCGCGTTGCGCGTCGGTGTGGGCCGGAAACTCGACTGGGACGGTCCGAACATGCGGGCGAAAAACACGGGCGATGACGAACAACGGTTCGTCAAACGCCAAAATCGTCCAGGCTGGGCGCTGAGTTGAGCCAGGCCGGGTCTAATACCTTTCGGGATTGGCGGAAGCGTTTCACAAGCCGACCGCATTTCTGATCCCGGAGGGATAACCGAAAATAGCCCGGCGTTTCAACGCCGGGAGTCCATTGAGTCCGTTATGACCCGTTGCGCCGCAGCGTCACCATCTTCAATGGCGGCGTCGATGGGTATTCCACCAGCATGTCGGAAATCTTCATCAGAACCCACGGCGCACGGCTGTCGATCCCGTTTTTGGTGAACACCACGTCGTCTGCGATGTAGACGCACATGTGGACAGGCTTGTCCTTCACGTCCATCAGGCAGATCACGTCCCCAAACTCCCGCCCGCCCTCGGGTGCGTGGTACTCGGTTTGGAGCGCGTGCAACACGTTCTCCGGCTCGAGGAACCGCTCGTCGGGTTGCTCATCGAAAAAGTTCAACGCCGTCCAGAAGCAGTTCCGGCGCGACTTCGCGGGGTCCGATGACGCCGGCGCGTACGTGTAAAGTCGCTGCCGCGCCAGGGGCGGCAGCAGATAATGCACGTTGAGCCCCGCCCCGCCAGGCACCTTGGCCAGCGACTCAAGAATCGGCTTCAACTGGCGCCCGCAACCTGCCTTGGACCAGTAGCGAAGCACTTGTTCGGTGTCCGTTTGACTGTTGACCATCAACCGCATCAGGAAGGTCGGCTCCCGATTCAGCGCCTTGACCAGGCTGCCAAATTCCTCCGTCGTCAAAAGCTGTTGGGCGATCGCCCCGTCGGCAAAGCAAACTGTTCCCTCGTGCCCGTACAACAGCCGTCTCAGGACCTCCCACGTGTTGGTCGTCAGCCCGCAGTCGGCCAGCCGTTCCTCGACCGCGTTCATCGGGAAGCGATACGGGTTATGCTGCGGTGAGTTGACCGGGCTTTCCGCCAGCACCGAGTAAATCTGCCCGCGCCCCAGCCGGCTGAGCCCTGCCACCAGTTCCAAGGGCGGCGTCACGTACAATCCGCCGCGGGCCGGCTCCCAATGTGCCGGATTCATCAGCCACGTCCGTTGCTCGTCCGTCAGATCGCTGGCGCGAAAGAGCCGCTTGAATTGCGCCGCCGTATGTCCGGCAAAGTACCATCGTGGCGCAGGCAACGGCACCCGCACGTCCGGCAACAAATCATCCGGTTCTCCCAACGGTAATCGGACGTACTCGAATCTCCCGGCCGGCGTCTCGCTGGTATGCACATAATTCGTCAACGACAGCGGTCGTGCCGAAGCCTGCGCCGGCTCTTCCTTCGGCTGCCACCATTCTTCCGCCATCGGCCACGCCAGCTGTAGCAGCCAGCAGATCAGTATCCCCAAGGTAAAACAGATCAATCGGTCCCATTCGAATGGAAGGACGCGGTGGCTCGGTGCGGGTTGGCTCATTCGGCGGCGGATGCCTTCAAGGGGTGTCGGCAGAAACAGGGGCGAACCCAAGGGGAGTTGAGCGTGAAACGTGAAACGTGAAACGTGAAACGTGAAACGTGAAACGTGAAACGTGAAACGTGAAACGTGAAACGTAAAACGTAAAACGTAAAAAGACACCGACGCCCAGCGGTACTTACGTTTTACGTTTTACGTTTTACGATCTAACTGCCCCGCCCAGGCCGGCCACCAGCTCCTTCGCCCGCTCGATGACCGTCCGATCCCGCGCCAGGTCCCCGAACCTCAACGCCGGCATGCCACTCTGTTGCTGGCCGAGCAGCTCGCCGGGGCCGCGCAAGCGCAGGTCCGCCTCCGCGATGGCGAAGCCGTCGTTGGTCGACGCCAGCACTTTCAGCCGCTCCTTCGATTCGTCACTCCCCTGCCCCGCCACGAGGATGCACCACGATTCGTGCGCGCCACGGCCGATCCGCCCGCGCAACTGATGCAGTTGCGCCAGGCCGAACTGTTCGGCGTTCTCGACCAACAGCATTGTCGCGTTCGGCACATCGATGCCCACTTCGATGACCGACGTGGCCAGCAACACCTGCACGCGGTTGGCGCGGAAATCGGCCATCACCCGCTCCTTCTCCTCCGGGCGCAGCCGCCCGTGCAACAACCCGACGCGATGCGGAGCAAAAACGCCTTGCAGCCGCTCGAATTCCTTCGAGACCGCTTTGGCGCCTGTCCGCAAGTCGGCTTCCTCGACGCGCGGATAGACCACATACGCCTGCCGTCCCTCGGCGATTTTTTGCTTCATGAATTCGTGCACGCGCGACAATTGCTCCGGGCCGCGCACGAATGTCCGCACCTGCCCGCGCCCCGCCGGCAGTTGATCGATCACTGAAATATCCAGGTCGCCATAGAGCGTCAGCCCGAGCGTGCGCGGGATCGGAGTGGCCGTCATCACGAGCAGATGGGGATAATGGCCCTTGCGCACCAGCGTTTCACGTTGCGCCACGCCGAATCTGTGCTGCTCGTCGATGATGACGAGGCCGAGTCGGTCGAACGTGAATGCGGATTGGATGAGAGCGTGTGTGCCGATGAAAAGAGTCGAGAGCCGAGGGTCGAGGCTCGAGGGCGGACGGTCCTGTGGGCCCTCGACCCTCGTCTCTCGCCCCTCGACCGTCTTTCGGCTTCCCGTTTGGAGTTCGACTTGCACGCCGAGAGGGCGGAACCATTTCGCAAAGTTTGCGTAATGCTGCTCGGCCAGAATCTCGGTGGGCGCCATAAGTGCTACGTTGAAACCGCTCTCGAGCGCCATCAGCGCGCAGCACGCGGCCACGGCCGTCTTGCCCGCGCCCACGTCCCCTTGAAGCAGGCGGCGCATTGGAAAACGCCCGCCGAGGTCCGCTCTCAGTTCGCGCAATACGCGGGTCTGCGCCCCGGTAAGCTGGAAGCCGAGTTGGCGCAGGAATGGACGGATGAGCCGGTTGTCCCCGGCGCAGGGGAACCCGCGGGCGTTGGATTCCAGGTTCCTGCGCCGCCGCTGAATCGCGATTTGCAACTCGATGAACTCATCCAAAGCCAGCCGCTGGCGGGCTTGTTCCGCTTCCGGCATGGATTCGGGAAAGTGCAGCCGTCGCAAGGCCTCGGCGCGCGTCGGAAGTTCCGGCAGGAGGATTTCTGGATGCAATTGTGGAACGTACTCGCCGAAGCGCGCCAGCGTGCGCCACACGAGCCCCCGCAGCCAGCGTTGCGCCAGTCCTTCGGTCAGCCCGTAGACCGGCACGATCCTGTCGAGATGGATCGAACGTTCCACCCGCTCGTCCGGTTCATCGGAGGGGGCGTCGCTGATTTCGGTTTCCGGGTGGTCGATGGTGCGCGGCTTGAGCGAGCGCGGCTTGCCGAAGACCATGACTTCGTCGCCGACCTCGAAGACCCGTTCCATGAATGGCAGGTTCCACCACCGGCAATGCAGCCGCGCGGTGCCGTCGTCTAGGACGATCTCGAACACGGACTTGGTCTTCTTGCGGTAGTAGTTCGTGCCGAGCGCGACGATGCGCCCGCGAGTGGTCGCCGCCTCATGAAGCTTAAGCTGGCGAATCGACAGCAGGGTCCGCCGGTCCTCGTGCCGTCGTGGCGCGTAGCACAACAGGTCGCCGACGGTCAACAGCCCGAGCCTGGCGAATTGGGCCGCCCGCTCCGGGCCGACGCCGGGGAGGCCGCGCAACGGTGTCTCCAAAGGAACTGGGGCGGGTCGGGGCGATGCCATAGGGGCTTTTTAGGAGCGGGAGCGTAAAACGTAAAACGTAAAACGTAAGAGCAGGCGGGTGCGCCCCATGTTTCCAAGCCGTTCTGCGGTTCTTACCTTTCACGTTTTACGTTTTACTCTTCGCCTGCCCCCGCCCATCCTCTCTCCTCATGTCCTCCTATTCGGACGCACCTTTGGATCGGTTGTGGAAGGAATACGCCACGGCGTTCAGCGATTTCGACGACCAGACCCTGGCCCGCTGGCTATGCCAGACCCTCGGGCAAATCGAAGGGCACGCCTGGCGGCTGTCCCACCCGCTGCTCGGCGCCTACCGGCTGGCGGCGCAATTGGCCCACGAACGCCAAATCTGGCTCAAGCGGCTGGCCACGCCCCCGGCCGCCTACACCGAGTCCGAATGCTGCCGGGCGCCCTTGCTCCCGCTGTTCACCCGCGATGTGATTGAAAACGGTCTCATCTGCCAGCATTGCGGCGACAGCGCAGTCACGTGGGAATCGACGCCTGGGGACCTGCAAGTGGCCTCGCGCGATTGGGCCGAACGCTACGCGCCGCTTCACCAGGTCGCTCATTGGAGCGACGCCGAACGCAAGCGGGCCCGCAGTTACGAGGGCAAGCTCGAGGACGCCGCGATCGCCGTCGAAGGTCTGCTGGCCGAAGCAGGAAAAGTGCTCGTGCCGAAATTCCTCGAACACTACGCGGCGATTGTCTGGGAAGATCAGGATGAATGCCTCGAGGTGCGTCCCGAGGACGTCGAGTTGTGAGGGGCGACGGATCAACGGAGGTGAAGCTCAAAACTCCAAGCTCAAGAAAAGCTCCATAGAGAAAGCTCCAATGCTTGTCACGCCGTTAGCGGCGAAACTCTGCACCTGGATCTTATTTTGAGCTTCGAACTTTGAATGTTGAT
>DASTLJ010000297.1:0-8376 GCA_035715125.1 Verrucomicrobiia bacterium | reverse complement strand
CGGCCAGCGCGGTTTCCTCGACGGAGGCGCCATATTGCCCCCCGCCCCCCCAACCGCCATCGGGCCGCTGTGCGCCCACGAGCCACCCTGTAGCCCGATTTTGCACATCCAGGGAAAACCTCATCTGTTCAATGAAGGGCTTTCGCACTTCATGCTGCGCAAAAAACTCCAGGCCTGCTGCCAGCGCTCTCAGGACCCGGCTTGTGCCGTAGGTCGGGTTGGTCTCTTCCGGATCGAACTGGTTTCCAAACCACAGCGGCAGCCATGCCCCATCGCTCCGTTGCGTGCGGCAGAAAAAGCGGATGGCCTGGTTCCAGCCCGCCACGATGCGCCGCTGCATCGCTGCCGGCGCGTCATCGAACCACGCCAGCCACGCTCGCAGCGCGTGCGCCGTGATGTCCGCGCTGCTGCGGTCGAATGGCAGTGCGCCCCAGCCCCGGCAAAATGTCGGGATGCCACCGTCGGCATTTTGCACATTCAAGAGCCAATCGATGCCGGCGAACGCCGCGGCGCGTGTCTCGTCATCAATTCGCCCGAGCTGCCGCAACGCCAGCACGGCTCCCGCCGTGTCATCCGCATCCGGGACGCCTCCGGGCAGATTCGTCCAGGCCCAGCCGCCCGGTGCGGCGTGAGTGTAGGGATGTTCAGTGCGGTACTGTTGAGAGTGAAGCCACTGGCGAATTGCAGATTGCCAATTGCCTAGTGTCGATTTGCCGGCCTCAGCGCTTCCCATTGAATCGGCATTCGTCATTCGGCATTCGTCATTCGGCATTCGGCGATCGGCAAGCGCATTAACCGCCAGCGTCGTCACCCACGTCGCCAGGTTCGTGTCGATGGGCCAGCTTCCGTCGGAACGCTGGGATTTCAGGAGGAATTCCACCCCGCGCTTTGTGACCCCATGCCCTGCCTGCCCGCTGCCGGCCAGGCTCATCACCACAAAGCTCGTCAACGGCGTCGCTTCGAGGAAACCGCCGTTGGAGGGCTGAATCTCCGTCAGCACCCGCAGCGTCCGCACCCGCGTGACGTGGCGCAGCACGAGCGTGAGCGGGTTCCGTGTCGGTCGGTGATGATGGCGCGCCTGGCCGATGGCGATGAGCGCCGGCAACGCATAACTCACCACGGGAAGCCGCAGCGCCGCGAACCATCGATGTGGACAGGCCGCCAGCTCGAACGGCAGCGGAAGGATGTGCCGCCACGCTTCGCGTCCCGGGCCGAGCCGGCCGGCCAGGGCGCACATCGTCAGAATCGGCGCGGAAAACGTCCGATCCTTTCCGTAGCGGCGGATGATGGCCGGCGCCAGCGTCGACGGCTCCAGGCCCCCGGCGTGTTGCTTCAGCCAATCTCCGGCGCGTTGGACAACGGCGCGATGGGTTTCATCCGCGCCTGGCACGGCGCCGAACGCCGCCCAGCAGAGCGCGGTCGTGCTCAGGTTGCTCAGGCTTCTCGTGGTGTCACCCCAGCCGCCATCGGCGTTGGCGTGGCACGCGAGCCAGTCGAGACCAATTGCGATTTCGGATTTCGGATTTCGGATTTCGGATTCGCGCGACGCAATGGTCAATGCCGTGACGGCCGTCGCGGTGGACAGGGCGCTGCTGGACAACTCGCCGGTCCAGTGGCCTTCAGTGGAGCGCGCTTCAAGGAGCGCTGTCATCGTGCGCTGCAAGGCGCGCTGAAGCCGCTGCGGATCGATCTTCGGGGCAGAAGACACGCGCGAACTTTGCGCCAGTCATTCCGCAATCCGCAATCGCCAATGCGCAGCTACTCCCGCCCCGCCGCCGCGATGAAGGGCTTCAGTTCCTCCATCAGCGTGGCGAAGCCTTCGAGCGACACTTGCTGCGCGCCGTCGCTCCAGGCCTCGGCCGGATTGGGATGCACTTCGATGAGCAGCGCGTCGGCGCCCATCGCGACGGCGCCTTTGCACATCGAGGCGACGAGATCCGCACGGCCGGAGCCTTGGCTGGGATCGATCACGATGGGGCAATGCGATTCCTTTTTGATGATGGGGATGGTCGACAGGTCGAGCATGTTCCGGGTGAAGGTTTCGAAAGTACGCACGCCGCGCTCGCAGAACATGAGGTTCGGGTTTTCGTTGGCGAGAATGTATTCGCCGGCCAGGAGCCATTCCTCGATTTTCATCGAGAGCCCGCGCTTGAGAAGCACGGGCTTGCCAGTCCTGGCGGCGGCGATGAGGAGCTGGAAGTTGTGCGCGTTGCGCGTGCCGATCTGGAGGATATCGGCATAATCGGCGACCAATTCGGCCTGCTGCTCGGAAAGAAGCTCGGTGATGATCGCCAGGCCTGTTTCCTGGCGCGCCTTGGCCAGCAGCTTGAGGCCCTTCTCGCCCAGACCCTGGAATTCGTAGGGCGACGTGCGCGGCTTGAACGCGCCCCCGCGCAGAATAGTTGCGCCTGCTTTCTTCACGGCGTGCGCGGTCGTCATGAGTTGCAATTCGCTTTCCACCGAACACGGCCCGGCCATGACCTGGACCCTCTTGCCGCCAATGACGTTGCCGCGCACATCAATGGTTGAGGCCCTTCCATGCGCCTCACGGCTGACCAGTTTGTAGCGCTTCTGGATCGGCATGACGCTCTCGACCTGCGCCCACGAAGCCAGGGTCTCGAGGCTCTTGTGGGTGCGTTCATCGCCGATGGCGCCGATGACCGTCCGGGCCACCCCGCGCATGACGTGCGGCTGGTAGCCGAGCCGGCGGATTTCCTTGAGGACGGCGGCTTCGTCCTTTTTTCCAATGCCAGGCTTGAGAACGATAATCATAAGTATGGGTCAAAAAAAAACCGCAGGTGGTCAACCTGCGGCTGGTGCTTCAATTCAAAACTCCCTAAAGCAGCTCCGGGCGCAGGTTCGCCGGGCGATTAAACGCCCCGGCCCACCAGCGGTAATATCGAAAGCTGCTCGGATTCACGGCGGGCATGGTATCAACTCCTCGGGAGCCGTCAATCCGAATGTCCATCCTGTCCTTCATGCAGTCTTGCATTCGGCTGAACGGCTGGGTAGCGTTCTTCCAAGTCCAACACAAACACTCCATCCCAGGTCGCTTATGCAAATCAGTGTTTACAACAACGGCCAGCAGCTTGGGCCGTTCCCTCTCGACGCGGTGCACAACATGGTGCGGCTCGGTTCGCTGCCGGATTCGGCCCAAGTCTGGTACGAAGGAGCGCCCGACTGGATTCCGCTGCCGACGTTCCTCCAGCAATATCCCGTGCCCGCGGCGCCCGCGGCGCCCGCCGGAATGCCGATGCGCTCCGCCGGGCCCATCCAAGCGTCGCCCGAAATAATGGTGGCCGCGCGCGCCCACGGCGCCGAAGCCGGCCAGATTTCCGATGGACAACGCCTCTTGCGCGCGACGATCGCGGGCGGCATCGCGGCGCTCATCGGGGGCGGGGTGTGGGCGGGCCTTGCCATCGGCATCCAACGGGAAATCGGTTACGTGGCGTGGGGCATCGGGCTGCTGTGCGGCTTCGCGGTGTCCAAGCTCGGACGGGGCAACGGCACCATCTTTCAGGCCATGGCGGCGATTTTCAGCCTCATCGGGATCGCCATCGGCAAGATGGGCTTCGTGTTGGCCGCCGGCTCTGAGTTTACCGTCATGGATACGCTGGGCGTCGTGGACGTTGTGTTCGTCGTTCTGGCGGTTGCCTCGGCCTGGCAGATGGCCGGGGGCAACAAGTGAATGGACGGCGCGCGTCGGTTTCAAGAGCTGGAAGTGGAGAGCTTCGCGACGATGGGCGGTGAAGGCAGGAGCGTCACCGCATAGAGCAGGACGTAGGCGACGAAGAGCAAGGTGGCGAACAAAGCGGGAAGCAGGAACAAGCGCGGAGACGCCGGGATGCTCACGAGCCAGCGCGTGATGTCCGCAAGCAGGCCAATGGGATTCAAGAGCACATCCCAACTGTTCCATCGCAGGAAGCGGCCGATGCAGATGCCAATGGCGCTCAACCCCGAGGCCGCCACGGCAAACAGCCAGCCCGTCACCCAGCCGAAGCGGCGGGCGACCAGCATCTGCATGTGGTAAAGCGAGAGGAAACCCAGCACCAGCCCGGTTAGCGCGAACAGGAGAATCAGCACGAGGTCGCCCCAGAAGTGGCCGTGGAAGTTCGGCGGGAGATGCGCGAGGTCGGTGAGGATGTAGGGCGCGTTCGGAAACAGGAGCAGCCAGGCGAGCGCGTAAGCCCGGAAGCGCCAGCGGCCCGGACTCGATTCCGTGTCCGCGCATGCCGCCCGCCACGCCAAGACCAACGGCAGCCAGGCGAGAAACAAGTTCCACGGCAGGTAAAGCTGACGCCAGGAACCGGAGAGGAAAATCCGTGCGCCGAGCAACACGCAGGCGATGGCGGAGGCGAAAGCCACTGCGAAGACGGGGAGGAAAAGCCTCGGCCAGTTGGCTGGCGGATTCGGAGAAGTGGAGGATGGGTTCATGCTAATCGCATCGTTGAAACACCACGGATTTCACGGATGACACGGATGGAAAGGTCTCCATCCGTGTCATCCGTGAAATCCGTGGTCAAAATGGCCCGATTCAATTTCACGGGAAGATGAGCCTCCTCGCCGCCTCGAAGACGGTCTCGTAGAAACTGCCGCGAAAGTATTCAGGTCCGAGGAACTCGACGGGCCGCGCCGGGTCCCAGATGAATGGGCGCAGCACCCAGCAAATCTGGCTGCCGAGAAGGAGGTTCACCGCGAGCCACGCGCAGAGCACGCGCCGCGCGACGGCGGCGCCGCCGCTCCACTCGCGCAGCAGCGGCTCGAGCGCGACGTTGCCCGTCACACCCGCGCCCGCGATGAACGCAAAGAGTGTGAGCTGCATCAGGCCGTACTCCGGTGATGCCAGCGTGGTGGCGGCAGTGAGCGGCGGCGTGTTCCACACCACGAACGCCGCCACGGGTGCGAGCGTCCCAAGTATCACCGCGGCAATGGCGAAGGTCATCAGAATCACCGTCAGGCACTGGCGGCCGGAAAGATTCAGCCCGAGTAACGGGGCCAGCATGGCGTTGAGAAGCGCGTTGCCCAGGGTCGTGAGGAGGATGAGCAACGGCAGCTTGACGCCGGTGAACAGCGCTTGGAGAGGGCTTCGCCAGCAGCCCATCACCGCGCCGTAGATTCCCGCGCCAACGACTATGGTAACGACGCAGAGATACGTTCGAGAGAGCCGCTGTCGCTCCAGCCAGTCGCGCAACGTCGCCGGTTCGGCGCGGAGAAGCGCGGGGACTTGAGCGAAGGCTCGCATGGGAGGAGAGAACCACGTCAGGCACGCTGAAGGAGGGGCCGCGCGAGCACCGGCGTCGGCGCGCAACTGAAAATCCTCGCGGCGACTTCATCGAAAATCAGCCCGCAGTCCCACCAGAACTTCGCCCACGAAACACCCGTTGCCCGCAACGCCGCGCGGTGATCGAACATCACCACAAGACACGCCACGCGGAACGCCACCCGCCATACGGCGCGCAGGACGCCTCGCTTCCACAGCGGCAGCATCGCGAAGGCGTGCTGAAGGTAATCGGTGTGGAAGCCCAGGTGCCCTTCCTCGTCGTACACGATCTGGGCGAAGACGGCGCACAGCACGGGATCGTGCGTGCCATCGTGGAGCGCGCGGAAAAAGCGCTTGGCGATCATCTCGGGCAACAACAGCACGAGCAGTTCGAGGTTCAGCCCGAAGAGGCGGCGCAGCAGCACGAAAATCCTGTCGCTCCAGTGGTCGCCCAACAGCGGCGCGCCGAGGCGCCGCAACACTTCGGCCATGAGCCGGGCGTGTTCCTGCTCCTCCTTGATGAACAGGTCGAGCGCGGCCTGGTAGTCGGGGTCGTTCGTCGCCGCGGCCTTCACGCGCAGGTGCGAGCCGGTGCCGCTTTCGCCGACCTGGAAGCGCTGCAGCGAGGCGATGAGCGGGCCGCGCAAGCACGGATCGGGATGCGCGCTGCGTTCCCACGGGATGTCGAAGCGGTGGTCGCGGTTGTATTGGAAGTAGTCGAGCCAGCGTTTCATAGAAGTCGTCCTTGAGTTAGTAGCCGCCGACGCGAGGAGGCGGAAGTGTCGCCATTTACACGAATCCGCCTCCTCACGTCGGCGGCTACAGACGGGAGGTTCATGGGCAGCAATCAGCGTTGAACTTCGTTTCCGGCCGGTTTCGACTTCTCCGGCGCGGCGAGGCAATCCATCCAGTGCGCGACGAAAAATTTCTTCTCTTTCAGCCCGGGCAGCATCGTGTCCGCGGTCCCAATGATGGGCCGAAGCGCAGTGGTCATTTGCAGGAGCACCAGAAGAAAAATGAGGGCCCAGACGCGCGAGCCGGCGGGGCGCCCGGCCAGTTGGGCGACGCCGGCGTTGAGAAAGCGCAGGCCGAAGCCGGTCGCGATCAGACCGAACGCCAGGTGCAGCGCGCCCATCGCGGCGAGGTTCCCGGTCGACGTCGAGAAGACCAGCGCCACCGGAGCGAAACCGAGGAGCAGAACATTGAGCAGCGCCAGCAGGCCCGCGAGCAACCCTCCAATCTCGACGAGCCGCGCCTGCGAACCGCTCAGGCACGAGAAAATGTACAGGCTCGGCAGGCAAATCAGCGCCGAGAACATGAGGCCCACGGTGATCTTCACCGGCGCGATCCAAAGCTGGTCGCCGCCCGAGAACGTGCCGACGACGACGCCGTAAACGAGGCTGCACAAGGCGGCAACAGCCAGCATCGCGGTGATCAATCCGCCCGCCCCCGGCTGGCGCAAGTGATACACGATGCGCCGGGGCTGGCGGAGCATCGCCTCGACCGCGCCGGCAACGCCGGGAATGGGCGCGCGATCCTCCGGTGCATCGTCGAGCGGAAAAGCGCCGCTGTGGGCGCCCGCAGCCGCGAGTGCGGGAGGGAGAGGCGGAGGGGTGGGAGTGAGGTCGTTCATGGTGCGTGATGGAGTTGAGGTTTTCGAGGGTGGAAAATCAGGGGAACAACAGGTGCTTTGCAGCCCGCCAGATCGATTCGTAGAAAGTGCCGTGCAGCGCGTCTGGCCGAAGAAACTGCAAGGGTAAGGCTGGCGAGCCGACGAACGGCCGGAGAATCCACGCAAGCTGACTGCCGAGGAACAGGTTCCCGGCCAGCCACGCGAAAAGCACCTTGCGCGCGATGGCGCGGCTGCCGCTGAGTTCGCGAAGGAGCTGCACCAGGCGCACGTTTGCCGCGACCCCGGCGAATGCGATGATAAGCGTTTCGGTGACGAGAATCAGGCTGTGCGCCGAGTACGCCGCGCCGGCGCCGGCGGACATCGGCGGAGTGTTCCACACCATGAAGTAGAGCAGCGGACTGAACGCGCCCAGAATCGCCGCGGCGATTGTGAAACTGAGCAGCACGGCCAGGAGCGACTGGCGCGCGGAAATATTCAGGCCCAGCAGCGGGGCGAGCATGGCATTGAGCAGGCCATTGCCGAGCGCGGTGAGCAGGAGGATGAGCGGCAGCTTGATCGCCGTGTAGAGCGCCTGTTCGGGCGCGCGCCACGAACCGAGCGCCGCGCCGAACGCGCCCGTTCCCACGATGACGACCGCCAAACACATTCCGAGACGCGGGGCGCTCCGCTGTTCCATCCAGCCGCGGATGGGCCGCGCTTCGCCCCGCAGGAGCACCGGCACTTCAGACAGGCTGACTGAAGCAGCACTCATGCGGCGCTTTCCGCAACCTGCCGCGCCAAGTTCTCCTGGAATTGAACGAAGTCGTTCAGCCAGCGCTCGACGGAGTCAATCATGCTGTCCGGCGTCGATGTGCCAGCCGTAATCCCCACTACGCTTGCACCGGCAAACCAGTCCGCGCGCAGGTCGTCGGCGGACTGAACGTGATGCACGCGCGCGCAATGCCGGCCGCAAGTCGCGACGAGTTCGTGGGTGTTGTTGCTGTGCGCGCCGCCGACGACGATGACGACCTCGGACTGTTTCGCCAGTTCGATCGCCGCGAGCTGCCGCTGTTTCGTGGGCTGGCACACAGTGTCGACGAACCGGACTTCCGACCCAGGAAAGCGTTGGCGGATGAGTGAAACCAGCCGGTGCACTTTGTCGATGGGTTGCGTCGTTTGTGCGGCGATGCCGAAGCGGGGGCGCGCCGGCAGCCCGGCCACGTCCTCCTCGGTCAACACCACGTCGAACTCGGCGAGGTCCTCAGTCAACCCGCGCACCTCGACGTGCTCGCGCCTGCCGATCACGACCGGGTGAAAGCCTTGCGCGACCAGTTCAGCGACCGCCCGATGGGCAAAGTGGACCAGCGGACAGGTAGCCTCGACGACCCCCAACCCGCGATCGCGAATGCGGTCCATCGTTTTCTGCGACGCGCCGTGGGCGGTGATCATTACGGTGGGCGTGGTCACGTTGGCGACCTGGTGCTCGGTTTTTACTCCTTGCGAA
>DASTLJ010000296.1:0-7001 GCA_035715125.1 Verrucomicrobiia bacterium | reverse complement strand
GTCGCGGAAACGCGTTTGGGCGCCGAGCAACTCGTGCTGCCGCTGTTCGCGCGGCCGGGTCGCAAGCTGCGTCGCGAGGTCGGCTCAATGCCGGGAGTGTTCCAGCTTTCGGCCGATGAATTGCTGAAGGAAGCCTACGCGGCACACACCGCGGGCGTGCCTGCGGTCTTGTTGTTCGGCATTCCTGATCGGAAGGATGCCAGGGCCAGCGGCGCCTACGCCCGCAACGGCATCGTCCAACAGACGGTGCGGCTGCTGAAGAAGGAGTTGCCGGGAATGCTCGTCTTCACCGACGTGTGCCTTTGCGAGTACATGGAGCACGGGCACTGCGGGATCGTGCGGCGCGGGCCGGGGGGCGCGCGCATCGTGAATGATCCCACGCTCAAATTGCTCGCGAACACGGCCGCGAGCCACGCCGAAGCGGGCGCGGACGTCGTCGCGCCGAGCGACATGATGGACGGCCGGGTGCGCGCAATCCGCGAGCGACTCGACGCAGACGGGTTCGAGGAGACCCCCATCCTGTCGTACGCGGCGAAATTTGCGTCGGCATTTTACGGCCCATTCCGCGAAGCCGCGGAGTCGGCGCCGAAATTTGGGGATCGCCGCAGCTACCAAATGGACCCGGCGAACGCGGCCGAGGCGCTGCGGGAGGTGGCGCTGGACATCGCCGAGGGCGCCGACATGGTGATGGTGAAGCCGGCCCTGGCGTATCTGGATGTGCTGTGGCGGGTGAAGTCGGAGTTCGGCTACCCGACGGCGGCTTACGCGGTGAGCGGGGAGTACGCGATGGTGCAAGCGGCGGCCGCGCGGGGCTGGATCGATGAACGCGCGGTGACGCTGGAAAGTCTGCTGGCCATGCGCCGGGCGGGAGCGGACATTGTAATTACGTACGCCGCGACAAAAGTCGCGCGATGGCTGAAGGAAGGCTGAAGGCGTGACCTCAATGCCGTGTAGCCGCCGACGTGAGGAGGCGGATTCGTACCGCCGTGTTTGTTCCATCCGCCTCCTCACGTCGGCGGCTACGGCGCATCGAAACAATACGGGCTGAGCGATTAGTCTCCGAAGAACGGAAAGAGCCGTTTCAACTCCGCTTTGCTGGGCTGGCGGCCGTATTCACAAATCTCGAAGGTCTCGGCGTGTTGGATCTTTTCCGCCGCTTCCTTTCCGTAGAAATCGGCGAGTTTGGAGCGATGCCGGGTGGCGATGTCTTTCGCCCGCTTCTCAAAGCCGGCCCGGACTTCCTGTTTGCGCTCTTTCTGTTTCTTCGGGTCGCTCGGAATGAGTTCCGCCGAACCGTTCGCGCCGCCTTCGTAAAACTGCGATTCCAACGCGTCCATCGCGTCGAGCTTCTTCTTGATCACCGAGTCGATGGAGACGGCGACGTCCGGCTGGAACGGATTGGGCTTTTGGAAGCGGTCGGGGCTGTACATGAAAACCGGGTTCTTTTTCAGCGGGGGCACGTCGGGACAGAAGAACGGCACCGTCACCATGTAAGCGGCGTCCTGCACCAGCACCGCGGTATAGCGATGGTCGGGGTGATAGTCGTTGGGGCGATGGCTGATGACCAGGTCCGCGTTCCACTCACGAATGAGCCGCGTGATTTTGCGGCGATTCTCCAGGTTGGGCTCCAATTCGCCGTCGTGGATGTCGAGCACTTCGCTGGCGATGCCGAGGATGCGAGCGGTTTCCAGCACCTCAGCCAGCCGGCGTTTGGCGAGCGGGCCGCCGGCTTCGCGCCAGTGGCCGATGTCGCCATTGGTCACGGACACAAATTTGACCTTGTGCCCTTTGGCCGCCCACATCGCGGCGGTGCCGCCGGCTTGAATTTCACAATCGTCCGGGTGCGCCCCGAAGCAGATGATGCGCAGCTTGCCGTCGTCAGGCGAGGGTGCGGCATGACCCAGTGTGACGGCCAGGCCCATGGCCAGCATCGTGACGGCGAGGCCGACGATAAATGTTCGGGCGGAAGCGGAGGGTAGTGATCGTGGGAGCATACAGACCTTTCGTTGATATTCAGGAGTTAGTGGTTGAACGTAGGACAGCACTTTCATCGCGCGCAAGTCCAAACCGGTTGCCCCGCGTCGCGCTTTTTGGAGCACTGTAGCCGCCGACGTGAGGAGGCGGATGGACCAAACGGGTGGAACGAATCCGCCTCCTCACGTCGGCGGCTACAGGATGGGGGTGTATCATGTGACTGATCCACACCTCGCTCCTGGCTTCTCACGGGGCTTCTCACATTTCCCCTCACCATCGCCTCAGCACAATGGCGCAATTGGTTCCGCCGAAGGCGAAGCTGTTCTTCATCGCGTGCGTGATCGGGGCGTGAAGCGGTTCGTGGCGGACAAAGTGCAGCGGGCAGCGCGGGTCCGGTTCGTCCAGGTTTCGGCAGGGCGGTATGAGGCCGTGCTTCAAGACCAGGAGTGTCGTCACCAGTTCAACACCGGCCGTGGCGCCCATCAGATGGCCAAGTTGCGCCTTGGTGTTCGAGACCGGCAGGCGGTCCGCGTGCGCGCCGAACACTGCGCGCAGCGAGGCGGACTCGACAACGTCGGAAAGCTCCGTCGCGGTGCCGTGCGCGTTCACGTAGTCGATGTCTCCTGGTGCGAGACCGGCGGCGGCGAGCGCCTTGCGCACCGCCTTCACCTGGCCCGCCGAGTCGGGCTGCACGATGTGCCGGGCGTCGCTCGACGAGGCGCAACTGAGGACCTCGGCCCAGATGCTCGCCCCGCGAGCCTGCGCGGACTCGAGCGTCTCCAGCACGAACCCCGCCGCGCCTTCTCCAATCACGAGCCCGTTCCGCTTCTTGTCGAACGGCCGACACGCCGCCGTCGGATCGAGGGTGCGCGAAAGCACTCCGAGCCGGTTCCATGCTGCGAAGGTCGCAAAGTCCAGCCCGGTGTCGCAACAGGCCGCCACGGCCGACTCCGCCTCCCCGTAGCGAACATGGTGAAAGGCTTCGCTGAAGGCGACCGCGCCGCTGGCGCACGCGCAACTGACGGCGAAACTGGCGCCGACCAGTTTGTAACGGATGGAGGCGCTGCTGGTAGTGTGGTTGAACATCGTGCGCACGACCGTGGTGGGGCGCAACTTGCGGTAGCCCTCTGTGTACAAGGCGCGCGTCCCTACGTTGCTGATCGCCACACCGCCGTGACCGGATCCGACGATCAAATCCATCTCAAGTTCGCGCGCGCCGTCAGTCGGAAACCCGGCGTCCTCCAGTGCGCGACCCACCGCGTAGAGGCCCAATTGGTCGCTTCGACCCGGCGCGTCGATGCCGTAACGCGGCAACGCGCCGGCCAGTGCCTCGTCGGCGATGCACCCGGCGATCTTGACGGGCAACGGGCTGTCGTCTGGAATACCCGGCAGGCGCGAGATCCCGCAACGGCCTTCGAGCAGGCCGCGCCAGAACTCCTCGACCTCAAACCCCAGCGCGCAAGCGACACTCACGCCCGTCACCACGACGCGCCGTCGCCCGGTAGGACCGGCTTCCAGCCTGTCTCTGGAGTTTGGAAACTCAGTTGCCATCCGTTACTGTAACAACAAAAGCAGATCGTCTGCCGTCTCCCGGAGGGAGATTTGAGAATAGCCCACCCTTTCAAGGGTGGGATTGTCGAATAGAGATATCCAGTCCTGAAGGGACGGCTGATCTAATGCCATAAGAATGGGGAAAGGAACAGACGCATGACATTGGATGAATTGCGGTCTGCCATCTCAAGTCGGCCGTCCTGCCTGGATTGGGGGAGACTGGAGGCTTGTCCCACTGCGCCGCAATTCGTCGAGATACTCCAGCCCCTCCATGATCGTCTTCGACGGCAGACCGAAATCGATCAGGCTGGCAATCTCATCCACGCCGGCGCGAGCGACGGCTTCGACCATTTTGGCGGCGGACTCGCGCGCGCCCATCAGCGCGGTCTTCTGGTAATAACGCTCGAAGGCGTACTCGAGCAGGTCGGCCTTCTTGCGCGGGGACATGTCCTTGAGGCGCGCCTCGCCCACCTGCCAGAGATCGGTCGAGCTTTCCAGATAGCGCTTGAACGGCTCGCGCACCGTCTCCTTCACCGACTTCTCGTCGGGACCAATGAACGTGTGCAGCATGAGTGTCACCCGGCCCGGACCGGCGTGGCCGTGCGCGGCGCGGGCCTGGCGATAGGCCGCGATTTTTTCCGCGAGGTCCTCGACGCTTTGGAACAGCAATGCGGTGAGCGCGTTGAAGCCCTTCGCGCCTGTTTCCACGAAACGTTCGCGTCCTCCCGAGCAGGTGAGCCACACGTTCAACTCCTTCTGCACCGGCAGCGGGTGGACCGTGACCCGCGTCGTTTCGCCTTTGCCGTTCTGCGTTTCGTACGGTTCGCCACGCCACATCCGGCGCACCGCTTCAATGCCGTCGAAGGTGACTAGCTTGCGGTCGGTGTAAGCTTGCGGCGCGAAGACGAAGTCGTTCGGGTTCCACCCGACGGCGAACGAGATGTCCACGCGCCCGTGCGAAAGGTTGTCCACCACGGCCCACTCCTCGGCGACGCGCACCGGGTGGTGCAACGGCATCACCACGCTGCCGGCGCGGATGCGGATCTGTTCCGTGGTCTCAGCCAGCACAACCCCGGCCAGCGAAGGGTTCGGAAACATCCCGCCAAACGCATGAAAGTGCCGCTCGGGAATCCAAACGGCCTCGAACCCGCGCTCGTCGGCAAAGCGAGTGCTCTGGCGGAACAGATCGAACTTGTCCCGCTCGAACTCCGCCGGCGCGCTGGCGAAGAACAGCAGGCTGAATGTCGGCCAAGCGGGTGACGCAGGCTGGCTCATTCGGTTGAGCAAAGCAAAAAGCCACAAGCCGCAAGTTCAAAGCTTAAAATGATGGCGAGGCGAAAACGCCCGCTTGGCATCCGCACCGTGAGCATGTAAAATCGCGTCATGCCGAACGAAAATCTGCTGTCGCGCATCACGGTGGATCCCGAAATCTGTCACGGGAAACCGTGCGTGCGCAGCCTGCGATACCCGGTGGAGACCATTTTGGAATACTTGGCAGGTGGTGATTCGATTGAAGATTTGCTGGCGGAGTTTCCAGATCTGGAGCGAGAGGACATTCTCGCCTGCCATGAATTTTCGCGCCGGATGCTGGCGGCCAAAAGCGTCCACGTGGCGCTCAAATGAAGTTCCTCGTGGATGCGCACCTGCCGCGCGGGCTGTGCGCGTTGCTGGCGCGGCACGGACATGACGCGATACACACTCGGGACTTGCCGGACCAGAACGCCACCAAGGATCGGGTGATCAACCAGATTTCAATCGAGGATCAGCGGGTGGTCATCTCGAAGATCAGAGCTCAAAATGAACGAAGCCGATTTGAAAGGCGAATCTTCCATTCGCTCACTTCCACCGCCGGTGCCCCCACATGTATTGCTCGGGGAACCGGCGTGCGATGTTCTCGATCTCGGTGGTCATCGCCTGGGTGATGGCCTGGGCGTCCAACTCCCGGTTCCCAGTGCGCGGCGCGGCGATGGGGCCGGCGGCGTGGACTTCGTAGCGCAACGGCCCCGTGCGGATGGCGCAGGCAACCAGAAGCGGCGCCCGCGTGGTCAGGTGGAGCATCGCGACCGACTTCGTCGTCCAGGCGGGGCGGCCGAAAAAGTCGACGGACACCCGCGCTTTGGCCGCGTGCTGATCAATCATCAGCGCGACCACCTCCCCGCGCCCGAGCGCGTGAATGAACCTCATCGGCTCGTGGTCGAGCCGGGAGACGAGAGTGAGCCGCTCGCCAGACCGGGCCTTGTGCGCGGCCCGTTCGAGCCAGGGATTGTTGAACGGCCGGTAGACGACGCACATCGGTTTGATCATCGAGACGGCGCGCGCGGCGACTTCCCAGTTGCCGAGGTGCCCGCTGGCCACGAGCAGGCCGCCGCCGGGCTCGCGCAGCAGGCGGTCGGCCTCGGGCGAGAGCTTGAGCTCGACGAACTGGCGCCAGTTCTCCGCATGGATCCGCCGCCGGGCGACGATGCTCTCGGCGATCATCAAGGTGAAGTTGCGAAACGCGGCGAGCGCCATCCGGCGCGCCGCGGATTCGTCGGCACACAGGCCGGCGCGCAGAAGGTTCTCAATGGCCACGCGCCGCCGGCTCCTCCAGACGAAGAAGGCGATCCGCGCGGCCAATCCTGCGAAGCCCTGAACGAGCGCCAATGGCGCCACGCCAAGGAGGAAGATCAGGGTCTGCGCCGTGGCGAACTCCGCCAGGTGCCAGAGCTTGAGCAGCGGGTTCACCCGGCCAGCTTTCGCTCCAGATGATCGATCAAGTCCTTGACCCGCTCCATGCTGACGAGTTCCGCGATTTCGGTGCGGACATTGAATCGGCTCTCCACGTCGTACATGAAGTCGAGGATGGAAATCGAATCGAAGCCGACCTGGCTGAGCGGAGTTTCCTCGCCCAAAGCGTCGATGTCCACCTTCACCTGTTTCTGCGCGCGCAGCAACTCCTTCAGGCCGGAGATGATTTCGGGGCGCTTCATCAGTCGTGTGCAATCACTCCACGCACGGGCGAGTGCTTTTTCGTCCGGCGCGGTTGGCCGACGATGGAGCAAGCCCGCACGGGTGTCAATGACCTCAACCGGAAGGCTCACGCCGCTTCATCGTACCTAAGCCGACAGGCCAATCGCTTCGTCCATGCCGCTCGGACGCTGAAGCGGCCTGAAGGCCGCGCCCCGGGGGCAGTGTCGAGATGCGCCCTCCTCCGGACAAACGGGAGCCCCGAGCGGTGGCACCGCAGAAAATGCCTGCCTTTCTCGCGCGACAACCGCAGACTGTCGGCATGAACCTGCCGCAACCGTCCGCTCTCGGACTCCGCAAATCCTTTGGCTTCGGCGACCGGCTGGGGCTGGCGACTCCCGGCCATTTGGCCGCCGTGGCGAAGAGCGACTTCGCCCCCATCTTCGCCCAGCAATCCGTGCGCGAGATGGAACGCACGCAGCGTACCCCGCAGGAAGTCCTGCGCGCGGCGCAGAGGGCGCTCGCCGCGG
>DASTLJ010000295.1:0-3395 GCA_035715125.1 Verrucomicrobiia bacterium | reverse complement strand
AGCAACGCCGGCAAATCGTCCGCGAGTGGCATCGGCGCCTGGGCGAGCGCGCTCGCGGTTGGATCAAGGAAAACCGCGCCGCTCTTGAAGCAATGGAGGCGCGGCTGAAGCTGCTTTCACCCGAGAACGTGCTGGCCCGCGGTTACTCGATCACCACGGACGCTGCGAGCAGTCGCGTTCTCCGCTCCGCCACCGAGACGATCCCCGGGCAAAAGCTCAAGACCAAGCTGATGTCAG
The DNA here is from genome assembly GCA_035715125.1 of Verrucomicrobiia bacterium. Classification (GTDB taxonomy): domain Bacteria; phylum Verrucomicrobiota; class Verrucomicrobiia; order Limisphaerales; family JADJPG01; genus DASTLJ01. Next base: position 3,158 of record DASTLJ010000295.1, on the reverse strand, counting down.
GCGAAGTCCGCAGCGTGGTCGAGGGCGGAACCCAGGGGCCCGTTCTGTAGCGGCGGTCTGTGACCGCCGCCGACGGCCAAGGGCTTTGGCCGACCTACGGCGCTCACAGAGCGCCGCTACATTTCTTGAGCGAGCGCTTAAATCGTGAAGTCCTCGTACTCGGTCTTCACCAGTTCGCTGGGTGGCAGCAACATTCCGGCGGCTACGGTCTGGTTCGTGCCCTGTTCGATGAGGACGAACGAGCCGGTGAGCCGGTTGTGAGCATAGCCGTCGAAGATGAGCGGCTTGGCGGTCTTGAGCCGGATTTCGCCGATGTCGTTCATCGCCAGTTCGGTCGCCGCCAGGTCGGCCTGGAAGTTGTCCATGTGGATGCGGCTTTCCAGGCAGGTGACGAAGGCTTGCACGGTCTGCGTGGTGTGCTTGAGGAAATATTTGCGGCCGCCCTGGAGGGGGCGCGGACTCATCCAGCAGACGCGCGCGCGCAAATCGGCGCTCATGCCGGGCAGGTTTTCCGGGCCGATGATCACGTCACCGCGGCTCACGTCCAGGTCGTGTTCGAGGACGAGCGTGACGCTCTGCGGGCAGAAGGCTTCCTCGAGCAGGCCGTCGTAAGTCCAGATTTCCTTCACGGTGCTCTTCATGCCGCTGGGCAGGACGAGCACTTTCTGCCCGACTTTCACGATGCCGCCGGCGATTTGGCCGCTGAGGCCGCGGAAATCGTGAAGCTTTTCGTCGCGCGGATTGTTCGGGCGGTTGACCCATTGGACGGGCAGCCGCAAGCCGTTGAGGTTCCAATCCGAGGCGATGGAAATGGATTCGAGATGGCCCAGCAGCGTCGGACCAGCAAACCAGGGCGTGTGCCCGGACGGATCGACCACGTTGTCGCCGTTGAGCGCGCTGATGGGGATGAATTTCACGTCCTTCATGTCCAGGAGCGGGAGGAATGCCTCGAAGGTGTCGCGGATTTCCAGGAAGCGGTCCTCGCTCCAGTCCACCAGGTCCATCTTGTTGACCGCGATGACCAGGTGCGGGATGCGCAGGAGCGAGGCGATGTAAGTATGGCGGCGGCTTTGCTCGATGACACCCTGGCGCGCATCGACGAGCACGATGGAGAGGTTCGCGGTCGAGGCGCCGGTGACCATGTTTCGGGTGTATTGAACGTGGCCCGGGGTGTCGGCGACGATGAATTTGCGGCGGGGCGTGGCAAAGTAGCGGTAGGCAACATCGATGGTGATGCCCTGCTCACGCTCGGCGCGCAGGCCGTCGGTGAGGTTGGCCAGGTTGATCTGCCCGCCGCCGGTGATGTCGGCGGAGCGCTCGAGGGCTTCGATTTGATCCTCCATGAGGGACTTGGAGTCGTAGAGGAGCCGGCCGATGAGGGTGGACTTGCCGTCGTCCACGGAGCCGCAAGTGTTGAAGCGGAGGATTTCGATGGGGTGGGCGGAGTGGGGCATGGCGGCGGATTATTCGGGCGGGCAGATCAACGGGATGGCCTCACGGCGGTTCCGGCGATACACGCGGAAATCCTGCCGGTCCACCGTGATGACGGGGCGGGTGGGAAAGAGTTCGCTCATGCGGATGAGGCACAAGTCGGCCAGGTCCGGACTTCTATCGGCGTAGCGTTGGGCCAGCCATTGCAGTTGGGCCAGCTGGTCGTTGCAATCAAAGGCCAGGGTAATGAACCCATCCTGAATGAGACCCAAGACGATCCGAACGTCGTTCAGGTGGAAGGCAGCTTCGGCAAGAACGGGCTCACAAGTGAGCAGCGGTTCGGAGAGCTGTTCGCTAATGCCAAGTGCCCAATCGTGGTGGGCGTCGGTGCGGTTTGCGTAGGCGACCAGCAGTCCCGTGTCCGCGATACCGTTCATTGCCGGGAGAAACCTTTACGGGAGGAGAGGTTCTTGGGGCCTCGGATAACGCCCGCCCAACGCATGTAAGCACGATGAGTGTTGGCGGCGCGGGCCTTCTCCAGTTGCTCGCGGATGAGTTGGCCCTGTGAGACGCCGGTGCGGGCGGCCGTCTCTTCCAGCCAGGTGGCCAGATCTCTGTTAAGACGGATCGTGATTGTATGACTCATACGTCAGAACTGTAAACTGAGCGCCGCTCGGGAGCAAGCATTCAAAAATACCCCTGCTTCTTCCTGTCCTCCATCGCCGCTTCGCCGGCCTTATCGTCGGCGCGGGAGCCGCGCTCGGTCACGCGGGCGGCGGCGATCTCGGCGATGATGTCGTCCACGGTGTTGGCCGGGCTTACCACCATGCCCGTGCTGATGATGTCGCCGATGGTGCGGACGCGCACGACCAGATCCTTCACCTCTTCGCGCGGTTTGGGTGGCAGGAGGTCGGTGACGGGCAGCCACTGGCCGTTGCGTCGCACGCACTGGCGCTTGTGGCTGAAGTAAATCCTGGGCACCTCCAGTTTCTCGCGGCGGATGTATTCCCACACGTCCATCTCGGTCCAGTTGGAGAGCGGAAAGACGCGCATGTGTTCGCCGGGGCTGACGCGGGCATTGTAGATGTTCCAGATTTCCGGGCGCTGGGTCTTCGGGTCCCACTGGCCGAAAGCGTCGCGGAAGCTGAAGAATCGTTCCTTGGCGCGGGCCTTCTCCTCGTCGCGCCGCGCGCCGCCGATGGCGCAGTCGAACCGAAACTCCTCGATGGCCGCCAACAGAGTGGGGATCTGGAGGCGGTTGCGGCTGATCTCACCGGGCGTCGGCACGGCGATGCCGGCCTTGATGGCGTCCTCGACCTTCCGGACGATGAGCCTGCCGCCAAGCTGGACGGCGCGGCGATCCCGGAACTCGTTCAACTCGGGGAAATGATGGCCCGTGTCCACATTGAGGAACGGCATCGGGATGTCCGAGGGACGGAAGGATTTCTCGGCCAGGCGCAGGAGGCAGATGGAGTCCTTGCCGCCGGAGAACAACAGCGCAGGCCGCTCAAACTCCGCGGCGACTTCGCGCATGATGTGGATGGCTTCGGTTTCCAGGTACTGAAGGTGATCGAGGTGGTAACTGCTCATTCTGAACTTCGTTAAAGCGTTGAATCGTTGAATCGTTAAAGCGTTGAATCGTTGAATCGTTGAATCGTTGAATCGTTGAATCGTTGAATCGTTGAATCGTTGAATCGTTGAATCGTTGAATCGTTGAATCGTTGAAT
>DASTLJ010000294.1:0-8791 GCA_035715125.1 Verrucomicrobiia bacterium | reverse complement strand
TATTGCCACGATGCGTTGCTCGGTTCGCGCGGCGTGGTCATGACGCTCGCCTGGCTGGAGGCGGGCGAACGCCGGCTCACCTGGCTGGGCGTCGGCAACGTCGAGGCGGTGCTGCTCCGCGCCGACCGAACCCCCAAAATCCCGGTGGCGCGGGCCGTGCAGCGCAGCGGAATCGTTGGCTATCGATTGCCCGCGCTCCAGGCCGCCACCACCTCCGTCGCGCCGGACGATTTGCTGGTCTTTGCCACCGACGGAGTCGGCGCCGGGTTCACTGAAGCCTTCATGGACGGGGACCCGCCGCAGCGCCTGGCCAGTCGGGTGTTGGATCGTTACTTCCGGGGCACCGACGATGCCCTGGTGCTCGTGGCAAGGTATCTGGGGACCGGCCGTGAATAAGCAGGCGCGCAACAACTTGTCGGGGCAATACGCAGTCCGATTGCGGGGCTACCTGGCACAGGAAGAGGAATGGTTCCTGACGCAGGCCTACGAGTTGGGCCGCAAATCCCTCCGGCGCGGCCTGGGCCTATTGGACCTGGCCCGCATCCATCAACAAGCCCTGGCGTCGTGCCGGTTCCCGTCGTTGCCAACGGGAGAAAAAGAGCGCGCATTCAATGGGGCGGAATCCTTTCTCATGGCCGCGCTCGCCCCCTTCGAAGCCGCGCATCGGGGTTTCCGCGAGGCGAATCTCCGGCTGCACCAACTCAATAAGGCGCTTCAACACCGCAACGCCCAGTTGGCCGCGATGACCCGCGAGTTGGAACGGAGCGAGCAACATTATCGGCAGTTGTTCGGGCAGGCGCGCCTCATGGAGGAAGACCTGCGGAATCTCTCCAGCCAAATCCTGCACGTGCAGGAGGAGGAACGCGGCCGCCTCAGCCGGGAATTGCACGACGAAGTCGGCCAGGCTCTCGCGCTCATGGAACTGAATCTGGCGCTCGTCAAAAGGAACGGGGCGGTGGAACCGACACTGCTCAAACAAAAAATCGCCGACACCCAGCACCTCCTCGCCACGACGCGGGAGTCGGTCCACCGCTTTGCCCGCGAGCTGCGCCCGGCCATGCTGGATGAATTGGGCCTGCTGCCGGCCTTGCGCGCCTACCTGAAGGGGTTCGCCGAGCGTACCGGACTGCGGGTGTGCTTCGCGGGCGCGACCGAGGCCGAACACTTGAATCCCGAACAGAAGACCGTCCTGTATCGCGTCGCGCAGGAGGGCCTGACGAATGTGGCCAAACACGCCCACGCCCGCAGCGTGAACGTGACGTTGCGCGCCCTCCGGGACGGGATTCAGATGCGGATCCGGGACGATGGCCGGGGCTTCCTGGTGGACCGGCGGCCCGCCGCCCCCGCCAATAAGCGGCTGGGCCTTTTGGGCATGCGCGAGCGCGTGCGGCTCATCCACGGCCGTTGTTCGGTGACTTCGGCCCGCGGCAAGGGCACAGCCATCGTCGTCGAGGTTCCAGTGAAGGCACTGAATGGGATCAAGGTATCCGTATGCGAAAGATAACCGTACTGCTGGTGGACGACCATACCTTGATGCGCCAGGGTGTGCGCGCGTTGTTGCAAGCGCAGTCGGACATCGAAATCGTCGGCGAAGCCGGGACCGGCCGGCAGGCTGTGGAGCGGACCAAGGTCCTAAATCCCAACGTGGTGGTGATGGACATCGCGATGCCGCTGCTCAATGGCCTGGAAGCCACCCGGCGAATCCTTAAGCAAAACCCTTCCTCGAGGGTGCTCATCCTCTCTTCCTACGGTGACGATGAATACGTGCACCAACTGACCGAAGCGGGCGCCGCGGGCTACTTGCTCAAGGACTCCGCAGTGACGGATTTGGTCAAGGCCATTCGCGAGGCCCATCAGGGCCGCTCCTATTTCAGCCCGCCCATCGCCCGGCGCCTGATGGAGCACTTTCGAGAACGGCTCGTCCGGGGCGTTCCCGTCAGGAAGCGGACCGACCTGTTGACTCCGCGGGAAACGGAGGTGCTCCAACTGATCGCCGAAGGCAAAGCCAACAAGCAGATCGCTGGCGAACTGGGCCTGGGGATCAAGACCATCGAGCACCACCGCCAGCAAGTGATGAAGAAGTTGAACATCCACGACATCGCCACTCTCACCCGCTACGCCCTCTCCAAGGGAATCGTGGAAATGGGCTTCCCCACCGAGCGCACCGCGATGTTGGCGCCCTCCCATCAAGGGAAGCCCCCTGCTTAACCGGGCCCGCAAAATTGACCTGTGAGAATAGCCCGGCGTTTCAACGCCGGTCCCAAGCGATTCGGTCAGAGTCCACGAATGGACACCGATGAACACGAATTCCCGACTGAGCTCTCGGATTCAGCCTGCGGGGTGCGTCGGTCAGCGGACGCGACTCCTTTTGAATTCGTGTTCAATTCGTGTCCATTCGTGACTGGACTGCCGTTGTTCGGGTTAATGGCCACGTGCCTAGTCGTGGCACTTGTGGAGTTGGATATTGCCGCCGCCGGGCCGGCTGCCACCCAGGTCGCCCCCGGCCGAGTAGCCGTTGGACAACTGGATTTCGAATCTGTCATTGCGGCCCGGTTCACCCTTGTCGCACACCCGCACTCGAGCCGTGCCCGGTTGACTGTCAATCGTCACGACGTAGTCGATGATCCGGCAATCCGCGTCCGGATCCACCGCGTAGCCAGTGACGGCCGTGGCCTTGACGTGCATGCCATTACCGTGATCCTTGTAGTTGAGGTGGCCCCAGAATCCGCCGTCCTTGATGCCGCCCGCCACACCGAAGTTGGCCTTGGCACCCGACGGTGTCCCTGTAATCCATCCTCCCCCGGTCACGAAATGACACGGTGGCGGACTGCTGCCGGCCGGCGGCGGACTGCTCGGGCAGGTGATGGCCGCGAACGATGAGCCGACCACCACGTCCGCCCCAGCGCAAGGCACGATGAGGTGCAACGCATTGACCGTGATACCGGCCACGCCGGCGAATTGCTCGTTGATAATCACAAAACCGCCGCTGGACAGGATAACGAACTGGTTCGCTTGTCCCGTCACGGCGATGGCCTGGCCGTTGATCACCAGCCCGGTCACTTCAACTGCAGCGACGAGTGCCGCCCCGTTCGGACAGGGCGCTGAGACCCGGGACATGACGAAGTCGGCCGTGATGGTCGTTGCCATGAACGGGAAGCCCGCGCAGCCCGTGAAGCTGACGTTGGCGACGGAGGCTTCCGCTTCGGCGATAGTGCCCCCGCCCACGACGGACGCGTGCGAGACGCCCACTGACAGCCCGCCGGCAAGGCTGGCCTCCAGCGCCGATGCCTCCTGCGCGCCGCCAGTCAGCAACAGCGGACCGGTACTCGCAAGGGACACGCCGCTGCCCATCACAAACCCTGCGACGGCCGAGGCCTGGCCTTGGAAGGTCGTTGAACTGGCGGTGCCAAAGGCGCCGAAGAGCAGTTGTGCATGCACAGCGCCGGTCGGCAAACAACACAACAGACCGGCCAGAAGGCTTCGCGCAGCCGAGTGTGGAATCCATGAACTTTTCTGTTTCATGTGACTTTTTCCTTTCTTGGGATTTAGTTCAGTGCAGTTACGCATCCGCGGTTACAGCCGGCGGAAATTGACTCACGCGCTCCCCGGCCACTCTCCCCCGCGACAGCGAAGAGAGAGGGCCGGGCTGTTGATGCACAAGAGTCGATTTGCCAAGGCTGTTGGCAGGTAGCGTGGTTTCTACAAACAGAGGGTGCCCGCCGCCAGCGAACTGCCGGCTGCGAGTGCGCTCCCGCCGGCCAGCGTGGCGCCGCCGAAGACCGTGGTGGCTGAGGATAACGTAGTGGCGGTTCCTATTGCGGTTCCGTTCACCACGCTGCCCGCGGCCAGAACGCTGCCTGCGGCCAGTGTAGTGCCTCCGGCGGCCAAAGCTGTTCCGGCCACCGTCGTGGCTCCGCCGATGGCCGTGGCTCCGAACACCGTCGTGCCCGCGGCCAACGTGCTGCCCGCCGCCAGGCTGGTGCCGGCGGCCAAGGTGCTGCCCGACACGAGCGTAGCGGATCCGGCCACAATGGCGGAACTGGCCAGCGTGGTGGCCGTTGCCAAGGTCGCTCCACCCATGACGCTGCCGGCGGCCACAATGCTGCCCGCGGCCACAACGCTGCCGGCGGCCAGCGCGCTGCCCGCGACGAACGTGGAGGCTGCTACAGCGGTGGCTCCAGCGATACTGGTGCCCGCAGCGATACTGCTTCCTGCGGCCAGAGTAGTTCCGGCCACCAGCGTACTGCCCGCGGCCAGGGCAATTCCACCGCCGACCGTCGTGGCGCTTGCGACTGTGGTGGCGCAGCCCAGGGCGACACCCCCCACAACGCTGCCCGCGGCCAAAACGCTGCCGGCGGCCACTGTGCTGCCGGCGGCCACGACACTGCCCGCGGCCACAACGCTACCGGCGGCAAAGGTAGTGCCCGCGGCCACGATGCTCCCGGCGGCCAGCGAACTGCCCGCAGCCAGCGTGGTGGCGCTGGCCACCATCGTGGCGGTTACTATCGTGCTGGACCAGAAGTATGACCTGCCGTTCACAACGCTGCCAGCGGCCACAACGGTGCCGGCGGCCAGCGTGCTGCCGGCGGCCAAAGCAGTGGCGCCAGCCACGGTGGTGGCGCCGGCCACAGTCGTGGCCCCGGCCACACTCGTCGCTCCGGCCAAACTGGCCCCTCCGGCAGCGCCGAAGCCGATACCGCCCCCGCCTCCTATACCAATAAAGAGTTGCCCCAGCGCCTCGGCCACCGGCAACCCGCACATCAGACCGGCCAACACGCTCGCGGTGACCGCTCTGCCTAACCGACTTCTTGTTTTCATACTATTTGCCTTTCATTTGCCTTTCGTTACTTCGTTCTGCGGACCGCTAATTCGATCCGCGAACATTGGTTTTCGTTCACTTGTAACATGGTCGCGACCCTTCCAATTTGATAGACGGGTGAAACCCTTAAGTGCCTTCCGACCCTTACCGCACGGCAATTCACCGCAGGGCATGGCTTGGTCAGATCACGCGCATCACAATCCGGCCTCGACGCTTGGGCCGGACGGCTCGCCTTTCTCCTGCTGCGACGCCGGAGGCCCGCCGACAGATGAACGCCGGTTCGATGCCTCAGCTCCTATGGGGTCGTTGCCTCACTTGATGAACCAGTGGCGATCGGTCAGCCTCCATGCCTTAAGTACAAAACTCTATGAAGACCCCAAAAACGATCCCCCCCTGGATGCAGCGGCTGGCGTTGACCGTTGCCGGCAGCGCGCTTTGCCTGGGCGCGCGCGCCCAGGAGATCACCCTCAACATCGCGCCGGCGGTTCACGTCAGTTGGGCGACGGCAACCAACAAAGCGTATCAGGTGGAGTTATCGACCAATGTTCCCGACAATTGGGTCGCCGTCGGCGACTGGATTGAGGGCACGGGCGGGGGAGTAGGCGTCTGCTTCGACGCGTCGGCTGCCAAACAGTTCTTCAGGGTCCAGCAAATGGCCGCCAGCAGCATCGGTTGGTTGGAAGGCGTCTGGCGGGGCGACACTTATTCGGCCAGCCCCAATTCAGTCACTTTCACAACGCAGATTTCAATCGCCAACAACAACCGCAGCTTCGGCGCCACCTATTCCAATCAACTTGCTTACTGCACCGCGACTCTGGACCTGCTCACGTACTCGGACGCTCAGGCTCGCTTCCACTCCAAGATCCAGTCCGGGCCGTGCGCCGATGGAGTGATCGTCGTGACTCGGCTCAATCCGACAAACCTGCTCTACAATTGGTACTTCCCAGAGGCGCCGACAATGGCCAGTTCTTTTGCCGTCTTGAGCAAAACCCAATAGGGGCCGTTTGCTCACTTGCCCGCTCGAAGAGCTGTCCATAAACCTGAAGGTAGGGCGCGTCGCTCCGCGCGCGCCGAGAAGGCCAGACCACCTTGCGAAAGCCCATGGCTTTCAACGTACCCACGGCGCGCGCGGAGCGACGCCCCCTGCCTGCGGCGATTTGGGCAACAGGCCCGTAAGTTGCGTCCTTGCGAGCCAGGATCATGACTTGTTTGCGCTTGCTGCCTTGTCGGGCTCCGGCGTCAACTGACCCGAGTACCCGCGTTCGCAAATGGATTGGTCCACCCGATGCGCCGTCGTCATCCCATGCCTCAACGAGGCCGGCACGATCGCGTCCCTCGTCGGGCAATGCCGGCGGCACCTGCCGACCGTCATCGTCGTCGATGACGGCTCGAGCGATGAAACCGCGCGGCGCGCGGACCACGCGGGCGCGCGGGTCCTCCGCCATGATCGCCCGCGTGGAAAGGGCGTGGCGCTGGAACTTGGTTGGGGCGCCGCGCGCCAGGCCGGATTCACGTGGGCGATGACGCTCGACGGGGACGGCCAGCACGCGCCCGAGGATATTCCGAATTTTCTCGCCCGCGCCTCCGCGACGGAGGCAAAGCTCATCATCGGCAACCGCATGGCCCACGCATCGCGGATGCCGTTGGTGCGCCGGTGGGTGAACCGCTGGGTGAGCCGGCAGCTCTCCGGGGCCGCGGGCAAGGAGTTTCCCGACGCGCTCTGCGGCTTCCGGCTCGTCCACCTGCCGGCCTGGTCGCGGTTGTTCCTTCAGACGAAAAACTTCGAGGTCGAGTCCGAGTTGTTGATGGCGTACCACGACGCCGGCCACGCCATCGACTTCGTTCCGGTTCAGCTCATTTACAAGAACGAGCGCAGCAAGATTCATCCGTTGCGCGACACAGTGCGATGGTTTCGGTGGTATCGGGGGCGGGGGAGGAGGCAGGGCGATAGCTGAGGCGTTATGCGTGATGCGTGAAACGTGAAACGTGAAACGTGAAACGTAAGAATGCATCACGCATGGCGCACCACGCATCACGCACCACGCATCACGCACCACGCATCACGCACCACGCATCACGCATCACGAATCAATCCTCCACGGGCACCACGAGGTTTTCCATGATGTAGTCTTTGCGCTCGGGCGTGTTCTTGCCCATGTAAAAGCTGAAGATCGTGGCAGCGTCGGGCTTGGGGGCGAATTCGACCTGGCTCAGCCGCATGTTGTCGCCGATGAACTGCTTGAATTCGGCGGGGCTGATTTCGCCCAGACCCTTGAAGCGGGTGATCTCGGCGCTCTTGCCCAATTCGGCGGCGGCGTTGTCCCGCTCGGCTTCGCTGTAGCAGTAGAGGGTCTTTTCCTTGTTGCGGACCCGGAAGAGCGGGGTCTCCAACACGAATAAGTGGCCGTCGTGGATGAGTGGATCGAAGAAGCGATAGAAGTAGGTGATGAGCAGATTGCGGATGTGAAGGCCGTCCACGTCGGCATCCGTGGCCAGGATGACTTTGGCGTAACGCAGGTTTTCAACGTTGTCCTCGATGTCGAGCGCGCGCATGAGGTTGTACATCTCGTCGTTCTTATACACGATGTCACGCTTGAGGTCCCAGACATTGAGGGGCTTGCCCTTGAGGACGAAGATGGCCTGTGTCTCGACGTCACGGCAGCTCACGATGCTGCCGGCGGCGCTTTGGCCTTCGGTGAGGAAGATCATCGATTCGCCACCTTTGTCGCGCTTCTTGTCGAGATGAATCTTGCAATCCTTGAGCTGGGGAATGCGCAGGGTGATGGCCTTGGCCCGTTCGCGGGCCAGCTTCTTGACCTCTTGGAGTTCCTTGCGAAGCTGCCGGCTGTCTTCCACCTTCGCCAGGATCTGCCCCGCGACCTCCTTGTTGCGATTGAAGAAATGAAGGAGTTCCTCGCGGACTTTGTTGACGAGATCGGAACGGATTTCCGTGTTGCCAAGCTTGTTCTTGGTCTGCGACTCGAAGACGGGATCCTTCAATCGAATGGCGACCGCGCCGACCATCGCTTCGCGCACGTCATCGCCGTCGTACCCGCCCTTGGAGTATTCGTTCACCGCCTTGAGCAGGCCCTCGCGGAAGGCGCTGAGGTGCGTGCCGCCGTCGGTCGTGTACTGGCCGTTGACGAACGAATAGAAAGTCTCCCCGTAACGGCTGTTGGTGTGGGTGAAACAGAACTCCAGCATCTTGCTGGCGTAGTGGAGCGGCGGATAAATCGGCTCGGAGTTGTCCTGCGCCAGCTCCTCGAGCACCAGGTCGTGCAGGCCGTGACGGCTTTGGAACGACTTGCCATTGAAGACCAGTTTGAGCCCGCTGTTGAGGTAGGAGTAGTAACGCAGGCGCTTCTCGACAAAGTCGGGGCGGAACTCGGTGGCGTTGAAAATCGACGGATCAGGCTCGAAGGAGATGAAGGTGCCGTCCGGCTCGCCGGCGGCCTTGCCCTTGTTCTCCTTCTTGAGGCGGCCTTGTTTGAAGGAAGCCTCGACGAATTCGCCGCCACGATGGCTGCGGACGGTGAACTCCTTCGAGAGCGCGTTGACGGCCTTCGTCCCGACGCCGTTGAGGCCGACGCTGAACTGGAAGACGTCATCGTTGTATTTGGCCCCGGTGTTGATCTTGGAGACGCAATCGACCACTTTGCCCAGGGGGATGCCGCGTCCGAAGTCGCGCACGCTCACGCGCGGGCCTTCGATGTCCAGGTGGACTTCCTTGCCGAAGCCCATGATGAATTCGTCGATGGCGTTATCGACCACTTCTTTGAGGAGGATGTAACAGCCGTCGTCGTAATGGGAGCCGTTGCCGATGCGCCCGATGTACATGCCGGTGCGCAGCCGGATGTGTTCAAGGCTGCTGAGGGTCTTGATCTTGCTTTCGTCGTAATTGTGCTTCTTCGCGTCAGACATACTTCGTGAGGGGAAGTATTCAGAAGCCGCGCGGCGCTTGCCAACTGGAAA
>DASTLJ010000293.1:0-28616 GCA_035715125.1 Verrucomicrobiia bacterium | reverse complement strand
ACCCGGACGGCTCGCAGCGCTGGTCGCTGCCGACCGGCAGCAAGGTCCGGTCGACACCGGCCATCGGCGTGGACGGGACAGTGTTTTGTGGGTCGTATGACTGGAGGTTGTATTGCATCGCCACGAACGGGACGACCAATTGGACGTACACCACCGGATTCAACATTTTTTCGTCACCCGTCATCGGCCTGAACGGCACGCTGTATGTCGGTTCGGCGGACTCGAAGCTCTATGCCCTGCCTGCCAGCACGTACCTGGCGGCGGGAGCCTGGCCGTGTTTCCGGCGCGACGTGCGCCACTGTGCCAATGCGGGCGCCCTGTGGCTTCTGCCAGGGCTGATCTATCCGCCCGATCAGTTTGGTGATTACCGATTCGATTTTTATATTTATGGACCCGCTGGGCAGTCTTGCCAGGTCGAAGTTTCCGCGGATTTGACTAACTGGGCTTCAGATGGATTGCCATTCAACTTGCAAAGCTCAGGAATCGGCAAGGTAGCTCGAGGAGTTGACGCGGCCCGATTCTATCGAGCCAAGTACGGCGCGCACCGTTCGTTGAACGCCATCGGGTTCGCGGTGATCACCAGCCCTCCGTCACCGGCCCAAATTCTGATCGCCAACCCGTTCAACACCCCCGACAACACCGCACGGGGCCTGCTGGCCAACGTGCCTGAGAGGAGCGGATTGCGCAAATGGGATGAAGCCACGCAATCCTACCGCACCAACCTGTTCAGCCTGGGGCGTTGGTCCGATGAGGCGATGACCTTGAGACCCGGGGAAGGTGTCTTCTTTAGCAATTCGCTGGCCCAGTCGCTGAGTCTGCTCCTGGCGGGTGAAATCCTGCAAGGCGACCTGACCAATCGCATTCCCTCGGGGCTTTCCGTGCGCAGTTCGATGGTGCCGCAGGGCGGGTTCATTCAGACGACGCTCGGCTACATTCCGGAGGACTTAGACATGGTCCTACTTTACACGAGCCCCGGCTGGCTGAGTTACAGCTTCGACGGTGCTGATCAACAGTGGCTTCTCAATGGGGTGCCTGCCGAGCCGGTGCTCGAAATTGGCGAAGCGGCGTTTATCAATTCGCAGAGCGCCAAATTCTGGCGGCGGCGATTTTTCGTCTGGCCTTGAATGCCTTGAAGTATTAAAGCGATAAAGCGTCAACGCTTCAACGGTTCACAATGCTTCAGCGCTTCAACGCTTCAACGCTTTAACAATCACAGCGCTTTCAAAATCTTATTCACATCCACGTGTTCGGCGATCAGGTCGCGGATGAGGGCAATTTTTTCGGTGTCCTTCGGGTGCGTCTTGACGGTGAGGTCGTGGACCTTCGAGGCGACCTGATAGATGTCTTCGCGGCAATGCAGCACCGGGAACGGGAGGCCGCGGATGATCTTGAGCAGCTTGTCACCGGGCGACAGGTCGCCGGTGAGAACGAGGCCGGCCAGCCGCGGAGCACCGGCGGATCCAACCGCCGCCGCCGCCGCCGCGGCCAGGATCAGGTCCTCGCGGTCGCCCGGGGTGAGGAGCAGAACGCCCTTGCGGATATACGGCATGGCGTTGTTGACGCCCATCGCACCGACGACGACTTCCTCGACGGGGTTATGAATCTCGTGGTCCGAATTGAGCAGGTTGGCCTTCAACTCGGCCCGAATGGACTCCAGGCTCGCGGAGGAGAGCATCGGCTGGTGCGGGATCACGCCGAGCAGATCGAGCCCTTTGCGTTTCAGCCCGCGACGGGCGAAGTCGGCCACCAGGCCGACCTTATCGGGCGTGACCTTGTTGAGGATCACACCAATGACTTCCACGTGCTCCTTCTCGAAGAGGGCCAGGTTCAAGGAGACTTCGTCGATGGGCTTGCCGATGCCGCCGCGTGAGACGATGACGACCTTGGCCTTGAGGATGCTGGCGACTTGCGCGTTGGACAAGTCGAACACGGACCCGACGCCCGCGTGCCCGGAACCTTCGCAGAGCACAAAATCTTTTTCCCAGGCGACGCGGTCGAAGGCCTTTTCGATGCGTTTGACCAGGGCTTCGCGGTTGGAGGACTGGAGGTACTTGCGCGTGAAGTCTGGCTCCACCGCGATGGGGCTCATGTCCACCAGCGGGCAGTTGAGCCGGAAGACGCGGTCCATCAGCACCGTGTCCTCGTCGATCTTCTGCTCCTCGATCTCGACGAAGCGCTGGCCGACCGGCTTGATGTAGCCGATGCGCGGGTAGCGCTTTTGCAACACGGACAGAAGCCCGAGCGAGGCGGTCGTCTTGCCATCGTTTTGACGGGTCGCGGCGATGAAGACGCGCGGGGTCTCGGTGTTCATTTAACAAAGAGAGGTATGAGATATGAGGTATGAGGTATGAAGCTGAGACCTTGAGGAGAGATTTGGTATGACTTATACAGCGCGCGTTTCATACCTCATACCTCATACCTTTTTCCCCGTCACTCTCCGGGCAAACGCTTCCCCGCCTCGGGATACAGCTCGCGGTAATCGACGGACTGCAAGCCGACAATGGCCGCCACTCCAAGAATGTCGTGGGCGTTGGAACCGCGCGACACGTCGGCCGCGGGCCGGTCCAGGCCCAGGAGGATTTGCCCGTAGGCGTTGGCGCGGGCGACGTGCTGGACGAGCTTGCTGGCGATGTTGCCGGAATTGAGGTCGGGAAATACGAGCACATTGGCCCGGCCGGCCACCTGGCTGTCGGGAAGCTTGCGGTGGGCGATGTCCGGCACCAGCGCCGCGTCGACCTGGAGTTCACCGTCGAAGTCCGCGTCGAGCCGCTTTTGGCGGGCTTTTTGTTGCGCCAAAGCGGTGGCCGCCTGCACGCGCCCGATGCTCGCGTGGGTGGCACTGCCCTTGGTCGAGTAACTGAGCAGCGCCACGCGCGGTCGCGCGCTCAGGAGCCTTTGCGCCAACTGGGCCGTGGACACGGCGATGTCCGCCAGTTGGTCCACAGTCGGCTCCGGGATCACGCCGCAGTCGGCCATGAACATGACCCCCTGCTCGCCGAAGCGGGTGTCCTCGACTTCCATAATCATGCAACTGGAAGCCGTGGCGGCTTTCGGGGCGACCTTGATGATTTGGAACAGCGGCCGGAGCGTGCTGCCGGTGATCTCGCTGGCGCCGGAGATGAACCCGTCGGCCTGGTGCATGGCCACCATCATCGCGCCGTAGTAATTGGGGTTGAGCATCGCCTCGCGGGCTTCGCGTTCCTTGATCCCCTTGAAGCGGCGCAGCAATTCGAATCGCCGGGCAAAGCTGTCCAGGTCCTCGCTTTCGGCCGGATTGATGATGCGCACCCCTTCCAGGGACACGTTCAGATCGGCCGCCGCGGCCTTAATCCGGGGGCGGTCACCCAGCAGAATTGGGGCGCCGAGCCGAAGCGAATAAAACTGCCGGGCCGCCTGCAAGACCCGCGGCTCAGCGCCCTCGGGAAACACGACCCGCTTGGGGTGCCGCTGGAGCCTGTCTATGACGCTGCCAATAAAGCGCATGGGGCGTGTGTAGCGGATAGAGGCTCAAAACTCAACGCGGATTCGCCATCAATTCGCATTTTGACCCTCTGAACAGAGGCTTGGATAACGCCCTACCCGGCCGTACGGACGCCTTCCCCATTAAACAAACCGCGGCCTCAGGCTATTCGTGGAGCCATGCCCTGTTGGTGCGACAAGAGTGAGCTTCGAATCGTCGTGGCCGCGGCGGCCGTCAGCACGGTGTTGAGCGTGCTTGCGACGCTGCGGGCCATTGGCTACGTCCGGCAGAAAGCACTGCGCGAGGCTGCGCAGCAGAAGAGCCTTCGCGCCTACGAAGGCGGGAGCGGCGGGAGCGGGCTGTGTGAGCGAAAGCGACGATGGTTGCGCGCTGACGGACTTAGGTGGACACACACAGTTTCGCCCACCAAGCCCGCCTTCCTTCCACTCGGAAGAAATCCGTTGCGCCGACCACTCGCTTACTGCCACACCGCGCGATTGAAGCGTTGCGCGTCGCTGGTCGCGCCCGGCGCGGGGAAGATCACCGTGCCGCTCTGGTTCGTGACGGTGACCATGATGTCCGCGCTAGTCCAGTTGGCCAACGCGGTCGAAGTCTCGATGGCGTAGCGGGAGCCTTGCTTGCCGGTCAGGGTCAGTTGCACCTGGCCATTCTCCCGCGTGGCCGCCAAACGCGGTTCACCGCTCGGCTCGGTCACGGTAAGGAAGTCCGGGGCCGCGACGTTGGGCAACTCCTGCACGGTACCGGAAGGCCACTCGATGCGCAACGAGGTCCGCATTAGTCGCATTGCCGAGACAGCGCGGGAACAGCGGACGAGCCGGGAAGCTCTCTCCAGAAAACCAAAGGCGGGTTCTGGTGAACACACAGTTTGATCACCATAACCCGTCGTCCCCTCACGCGAGGAGGAAATCTGTTTTGATCAAGGATTCTCGCGAACTCGGAAGAACCTTAGGGGGCCGGTCATCGGGCCGAGATTGTAGTCCAGCATCCCGCCGGTGCCTTGCACGGTGCTGTTGCCGGGAGCGGGAGACCAGACGCCTTGTGCACTCAGGTCGTCAGTACTTTCAATCGTGTATGTCCTCCCCACGACAGTCGGGAAAAGAATCTGAAACTGGCCGTCAACCACCCGGGCGGTGATCGCCGGTCGCTCGGGCCTGAACTTCTCGATGAGCAAATCGTCAATCCAATGATTGTCACAAGCGCCGCCCGTGCGCGCGCCGAACATAATACAGCCGCCGCCCGCGATGCCACCCCAGTCGACCAGCGGAGCCGTGAGGACTCGCCCGTCGTAAGTAAAGGTCGCCTGGCCGGCGGTAGCAACCGTGAGGTCCGCTTCCACGAAGACCCCCTTGCGCAGGAAATCTTTGGCCAGGCCCTGATCAGCGTTGATGTTGTCAAACGCCACCCGAGCGCCTCGCCATTTGATCTCGAGGCCCGGCGCTTCGCCGCCGCTGTTGTCGAAGGTGTCCACCGTCACAATCAGGCCAGTGCCGGCGCCTTCCTCGCCAGGGTTGCCGTAGCTCGGCGGGTTGGGCAAGTCTGCGCCCCAACTCATGCTGTAGCCATCGGCGCCCGGCCGGCCGAACTGAGTGGCGGTGCAGACGGAGCCGGTATCGCCGCCCACGAGGCTTCGCCAGTGCATGTGGATGCTGTCGAGGTTGCTTCCGCCGGCGGGAGCCGGAATCAAGAACACGCCGTAAGAGGCGCCCACGTTGGCGTCGGTCAGATGCACGACACAATTCGATCCCGTGCCATCGTCCCCAATGTAGCCGCGTTGCGGGTCCGGGTCCGGGCTCGGGCCCATGTCCGTTCCGTGGAACAACATTGTGCCGGGTGGCTTCGTGCAATCGTCGAAGTGGTATGCCGTGGCTATCACATTCACCAAAAAGCTGCACACGGCCATATTGCCGGCAGCATCTATAGCTGTGCAGTTGACTGGCGTGCTCCCCACCGGGAAGTCCCCACCGCTTGGAGGTAAACAATCGGCCATCACTCCCGGGCAGTTGTCCGAAAAAATGGGCGCTGGATAGATGACCACAGCCGAACCCTTGCCAGGCTCTGCCAACTTGCCCACGGGGGCTGGACAGGAAATCAAGGGTGGCACCACATCGATTACCGTCACGTATCCAACGCAGGAATCGGAGAGCCCATGTTGATCAGTGATGGTCAACGTCACCATCGTGACGCCGACGGGGTATGGCGGCGGAGGATCTATGAGCACAACGGTGGTATCTTTGTCCGGATCGTCCGAACCATTGTCGATCGAGACCTCAGCCGAGCATCCTACGTCGATAGTAACCGTGACGTCCCGGCAGCGGGCGACCGGCGGATGATTGATCACCGTCAGCGTGGCGCAGGCGGAGAACTCCGACGTGTTGTTCTCCGGATCAGTCGCCGTGGCGGTGAGGTAGCTATACTGTGAAACATTGGTGATCTTGTCGAAGAAGAAAGAAACGTTGCCATCCGCGTCGGTGGTGATGGGCCCGGCCGTGAAGACATATTTTTGCCCTTCCCCGTAGCCCGAAGAATCACAGTTGGTGTTGGCATAAAAGTCCAAGTCGAATCTGGTTGACGGCCGGCTGTTAATACTGCCATGGATTTTCAACTTACCCAGGCTGTTCTCCACTGTCCCCAGGACCGGATAGTTTTGCCGGTCATTCGCGCCGCTGTCGCCGTCCTTGTCATCGTTGGGCGTCACGCCTGCTGGCGGGGACAAGTCAATCCCTAAATTAAGATTGCCAAATATGGAATTGCCCAGGATCGCGTTCTTGGTGCTGGCTCTCGCCACGAAGACACCGTTGGCTGGCGAAAACGGGTGGTCCGGCTCCACAAAGCAAGGACCAGGACCATTGCCGTTAAATGCGATCACGTTCCCCAATCCAGCGAGACGTCCTCCGATAAGGTTATCACTCGAATGGAGGCCCAGCCAAACCCCATCCAGGCAATTGCCCAGGATGGCCGTTTGCCGGGCATCGGTCCCGATGAAATTGCCGAGCACCTGGTTATGGCCGCCTTGGATGCTGACACCATTGCCGGCATTGCCGCCAATGACGTTGCCGGTGTTAAGTCCGCCGATGATGTTGTTGGAAGCGCCGACGCCGATGCGGACACCACTGCCGCTATTGGCCAGCCGGCTGGTCCGGAATATATCTATCCCGATGAAGTTGCCTTTCACCATCGTGCCACCGGGGGCCAGGATCTCGATTCCATGATAAGCATTGCCGGAGAGCAGATTTGCCTGCACCGGGCCAGTGCCGCCAATGGTGTTGCGGGGGGCATTGGTGATAGAAATCCCGCTACCCAAATTTCCCAGTTCAAACAGACCTATTCTATCCGTGCCGATCAAGTTGCCTTGGATGAGGTTGTTCGTCGTCACAGGAATGGCGTTGCCGTCGATGTTCTGAATCCCATGCCCGAGGTTGCCAGAAATCAGGTTGGCTGCGAGGGCCGAATCTCCTCCGATGAGGTTATTGGCGCTGCCGGCAATCAGCACTCCGTTCTTAGCATTGCCAAACGCAATGGAACCGTCGCGGTCAGTGCCGATGAAATTGCCTTGCACGACGTTCCCGGGTCCCGGCACGGTGGCAATCGCAACGCCGTTCCCGCCGTTGGCTGCAATAACGTTTCCAGCACCTGCCCTTAATCCGCCGATGGTGGTATTCGTCGCCGAACCGCTCAGGCTGATTCCATCAAGCAGATTGCCCAAAGCGGTGAGGCCGCTGGCATCGGTGCCGATGAAATTGCCTTGCACCACGTTGCCATCCGCGCGGCCGAGGCCGCTATCTACCCGCACGCCGTTTTGCGAGTTGCCCGAAATCACATTGCGCGGTGAAAAAGGAGGAAAATGCGGGTCCACCACTCCTCCAATAATATTGGAAGGACCCCTGATGTAGATACCGTTCCCTCTATTTCCTTGGGCCACGCTACCGCGAGCGTCAAGCCCGATATAATTTCCCATAACCCGATTTTCCTTCGCTCTATCTCCTTCAATTAGAATCCCATTCCCATTATTAAAAGAGTTGGCAATAATATTGCGCGCCTCAATCGTATCGCCTCCGATGGTATTAAGAGCTGCATCCACAACACAAATGCCCTGAGCGTTCCCAGAGCCGCTCACTCCATCGGGCGAAATCCCGATAAAGTTGCCGACAACGAGGTTGTACTTCGTAGCCGTGCCGACCAGGGAAATGCCACACGAAGCAAACTCTGTGCAGTCATTATCGAAAATGACATTGCGATGAGAAACGCCGTAGCCACCAATAGCGTTGTAAGCAGAATCAAACACATAAATTCCTCCGCAGTTATTAGTGATCAGGTTCCCGCCGATCTGAGCGAAAGCGCTTCTCTCCACCCGAATCGCGTCGCTGAACCCCCCTCGTACCTCCTTGAACCCTCGAAGGACCAATCCGCGTACCACGCAATTATCAGCCTCAATGATCAACCCCGGGGCGAAGTTACCTTGTCCATCAATCTCGATCAGGCGCATCGCATTATCCGCCTCGGACAAGGTGTTGGCGCTGCTCCCGCTTTGCGTGAAGCCGTCAATGGTGATGGCCCTCCTCAGAGCGGGAAGGATCGTCCCAAGCCTGATGACATGGGGGCCGGCTCCAGGAATCCTGAACACGATGGTCGATGGCGTTCCGCTGGCATTCGCATCCAGGATCGCCTGGCGCAGCGAACCGGGCCCAGGATCGGCCGTGGTCGTTACAACAATATCTGCTGCCCTCAGCAACGGAGCGAACACGACCATCAGCATGAGGCCAGCCACCAAGCCGGAAAGGGAACAGGGCTTAAGAGTCCTGGTGCTTTCCTTGAGATTTGGATTTGACAGGAATTTCCTCTTTTTGGTTCTGATAGGCGCCGCCCTCGCGGTGGGCGTGAGCGCCCAAAGAGTTTTCATGCGCTTCCAGCCCCACGTCGTCAGTGCCACAGGCAAGGTTGTCTTTTTCATAGGCGTACTCATGGTTCTTCTGCCGGTTACTGCGGGAGTCGTGCCCGAATTGTTACCGGCAAAGTCGGACTTTCTGCGTCTGCCTCGGCTGGAAGATCAACCCTCTCATATCAGCAACCGCCCAATGGCACAATTCAATAATTTGGTCGATTCGCCGCCCTGGGCTGGAAGCCCGCGGACATTTTCCCCCGGACATTTTCTTGACCAGCCGCGGGGCTCGGTATCTAATACCAACCCAGAATCTCACCACAACCATGCACGCCCTGAATCGGTCTGTGCAGGTCGGCGAGAAGCGGGCCCACGCCCGCTTCAACCCGCGCGCCCGGCTTCAAGCCCGGCTGAGCGGGCCGACCGTCAGGCCACAACTCTGACCCGAGTATGAGCGAATTCAAATTCGCCTGTCCGACCTGCGGCCAGCATATCGCCGGCGATGAACGCTGGGCCGGCCTTCAAATCAAATGCCCCGCCTGCCAGGCGGACATGATGGTCCCGCCACTGGAAACGCCACTTGCGCCGCCGCCGCCGGTCCGCTTGACCCTCGCGGCTGCGCCCGCCGCACCGGCCCAAGCCGCACCGGCCGCCCACGCCGCACCAGCGCCGCCTGCTCCGGCGCCGACTCCGGTCCGCTTAACCCTCGCCGCCGCGCCGGCACCCGCGGCTCATGCCGCGCAAGCGCCCCCGCCTTCCATGCCTCCGAGGCCCGCGGCCGGCCCGGCGCCGAAACCGTACACACCGAGTTATCTCCAGCCGGAGCAGAAGCCAGGCAAGGCGCGCGCTATCCTGACGGTCGTGATCGTCGTCGTGGTGCTCGGCGCCGCCGCCGTGATCGTCGCGCCGATGATCAATTCCGCGCAGCAGAAAATGAATGAACAGCGCAAGAAAGACTCGGAGGATTACGGCGGCGGAGAGGTCGGTCACGCCATGGAATTGAACCGGGTGCTCGACGCCACGGACCCCGCGCGCTTCGAGCGGGGCGCGGGCAGCAATGAACCGCGGCTGACCGCGCCGCCGTGGTCTCTGGACGTGGCGGCGGCGGCGATACCTTCGGGCACGGTGCGCGGGAAGATTACCAATTACGAATTCCTCCTGGACGATGCGCACCTGGAGGTGACCGGGGGCGCGTACGTGCTTTCCTTGCGTCACGGTTTGAACATCATTCCGGATCGCGAGGTGCTGATTTCACTGCGGCTCAATCCGGGCGAGAACATCCAGGGGAAGAGCTGGACAATCTCAAAGGACATGACAGCAGGCGCGCCCGGCATCGCCAAGAAGTGGCGCACCGACTTCAATTCACCTCCCAAGCAGGCGGCGTTTGCGCGCGGTTACGCGCTGAAGCTCGAATTTGAAAACGCCGTCACGGGCATCATCCCCGGAAAGATCTATCTGGCGCTACCGGACCAGGAGCAATCGGTCATCGCAGGGGAATTTCGGGCGGACATCCGCGTGCCGGCTTCGCCCAGCAGCAAGCCGGCCAGGCCCATGAGGTCGCGGTTCGGCGACGAGTGAGGCCGTTTCCGCCGACAAAAGCGTCCCCTCGACGGGCGGAGTAGATCTGCTCGGCACCCGCCCGCCCCGAGTTCCAGGGCGCAAATCTTCCTGAAGACTTCACTTGCGAATTTGGTGCAGTGATGGAGTCTGTCTTCACTACTCATGAAGACCGGTGGGCCATCGCGGAAGGCCAGCCGCCGGGCGGGCGGCTTGTTGTCGATGCTGTTGGCGGGGCTTCCGCTCTGCTGCGGCGCGACGGACTGGCCGCAGTATCGGGGCGGGAACCACGACGGCATCTCCAAGGATCGCATCATCAAACAGTGGACGGGGGCCGTCACCAACCCGGTGTGGCGCGTGTCCCTGACCAACGCACTGAGCAGCCTCACGGTCAGCGGAGGCCGCGTCTTCACGCAGGGCCTGCGGACGATTGGCGGCGTTTCCCGGGAAGCGTGCGTGGCCCTGAACGCGGCGACGGGCTGGGAATTGTGGGCGGTGCCTGTGGACGATGGCTTTTATCCGAACACCGGCGTGGGGCTCGACGACGGTCCGAGGACAACTCCGGTGGCGGACGGCGAATCGGTTTTCGTCCTTTCCTCGTACCTCAGGCTTTACCGGCTTAATGCGACCAACGGCGCCATCGTTTGGGAGCGCGACTTGCAAAGCCTTTACGGGGGGAGCGTCATCCCGTGGCAGAACGCGGCCTCGCCGTTAATCGAGGGCGGGTTGATCTTCCTTAACCTCAGCGTGGGAACATCCACGCTGCTGGCGCTGCGCACGAGTGACGGCGGGCTGGCCTGGCATGACGACGGGCTGGCGTGGCGATTGCATGAAGAGGAAATGACCCACGCGACCCCGGTGCCGGCCACGATTCACGGAGTGCGACAGGTGATATTTGCGACGCAAAGCGGACTGGTCTCGGTGGAACCGGCGTCGGGAAACCTGTTGTGGAAGTCGGCTTATCCGTTCAACTACGGCACCTGCATCGGCGTCTCGCCGGTGGTTTTCGAGGACATGGTGTTTATCTCCGGCGCGCAGGTATATGGGATGGGTTCGGCCGCGATCCGCGTCAGTTTCAGCAACGACACCTGGACCACCGCGCAACTCTGGTCCAATACCGGCTTCACCTCCACCTTGTCCAGCCATTGGATGACACCGGTTTGCCAGGATGGGTTCCTCTACGGCCAGTTCGGTGTGCAGTCCTTCGACGGCGTCAACGCTCAGCTCAAGTGCGTGGACCTCCGGACGGGGGCTGTAAAGTGGTCGGCCAACGGCTTTGGACGGGGCGCGACGCTTTTGGTGGATGGTCAGCTGCTCGTTCTCACTGAAAAGGGCGATCTCGTGTTGGCCGCCGCCCACACCAACGCCTACACCGAAGTGGCGCGCTGCCTGGCGATCCCGTTTTGGAACACTTCGACCAACAAATGCTGGAACAGCCCGGCGGTGTGCGACGGCCGCGTCTACGTCCGCAGCACTGGCTTTGTAGCCTGCTTTGATTTTTCGGTGCCGGCTCTCAAGCTGGACGCTCCGCAGCCGCTCTCGGCCGACCGGCTTCGGCTCACGATTCGCACGGTCAATGGCGCGCCCGTGAGTTCGAACCGGCTTGCCGGCATGGAAGTCCGCGCCGGCACGAACCTCGCGGAGACCCTCAGCCAGTGGCCAATATTGACGAATCAGCTCGTGCTGACGAACGGAACGGTTCTCATCGACGACGTGGATTCCGGCACGCAGCCGCGGCGCTTTTTCATGGTGAGTGAATCGGAGTGAACGGCCAACGGGCGCATGGAATCATTTAGCCAAAGCAGAAGCCGGAACCGCGGATGGGCGTTTACCTTGATCGAGCTGCTGGTGGTGGTGGCCATCATCGCGATCCTCGCGGCTCTGCTGCTGCCGGCCTTGTCCGGGGGCAAGGAGCGGGCCCGCCGCTCGGCTTGCCTGAGCAGCATGCGCCAGTTCATTCTGGCCGTCCAAATGTACGGGGACGACAACGACCAATGGGTGCCGAGCGGCGCGTCGAATAAGCCCGATGACGACCACCTGCCCGTGCTCAGTTCCGCCACGAGCAACTCGATTGTCCAATACTCCAATGACGAGCGCATCGCCCATTGCCCGAGCTACGGGGATTACTTCATCAAGGAACAGGCGAACCGTCCGTTCGAGGAGCAGGAGTACGGGTTCGTCGTCGGCTATAATTACCACGGCGGCCACACCAACACCCCGTGGCCGCACTTGCCCGGTCACACCGGCACGTGGATCTCGCCCGAGCGCTTGACTGCCGACCCGTCCCTGGTGCTGCTCTCGGACATGAACGATTGGTCACCCGGATATGGGCGGAGCTTTGCGCCCCACGGTAAAGCCGGCCCGATCTTCACCGGGCTGGATGCCGCGAACCTCGGGGCCAACGGCGCCTCATCGGCGGAGATCGGCGCGGCGGGCGGAAACGTGGGCTTACTGGACGGTTCGGTCTCCTGGCGCCCCATTGGCTCGATGAACGTTTACCGCGGCTCGCGAAAGTGGGACGAAAGCGGTTGCTGGGCGATGTGGTGAACGGTGTTCGATCGACGAGTCGTCTTCAGACACGCTCTGAGGCACCTCAATTCTTCTTTTCTTCCTTCGCGTCGGCCTTCTTATCCTCTTTCTTCTCGGCGGGCGCGTCGGCCTTCTTCTCCTCTTTCTTCTCGGCGGTCGTGTCGGCCTTTTTCTCCTCCTTCTTTGCCTCGGTCGGCTTGGTCTCCTTCTCCTCCTTTTTCACCTCGGCCTTTTTCTCCTCCTTCTTTTCGTCCTTCTTCGCTTCGGCCGGTTTCTCGTCTTTCTTCTCCTCTTTCTTCGCTTCCATCTTGGCGAGGGTCGAGGCGTCCCAGCCCATTGACACGTCCACGTCCGGCAAGGCCGACTTGAGCTTCTTTGCGCCCGCGTCGGTCACTTTGGTCTGCCAGACGTAAAGATTTCGCAGATGCTTGAGGCCCTTGAGTTGATCCAGGCCGGCATCTGTGACCTTGGTCCCGTAGAGGTTCAGGTACGTGAGGTTCTTCAAGCCCTTGAGCTGGGCCAGGCCCGCGTCCGTCACGCCCGTCAGTTCCAGGTGCAGCCGCTGCAAATTAGCCAGCGGCTTGAGGTGCGCCAGGCCAGCGTCGGTGACTTTCGTTGTAGCGAGGTTCAAGTCGATCAAGCCGAGCACGTCCTTGATCGGCGCCAGGGTCGCGTCGGTGACGTTCGAGCCGTGCAGCCGCAGGTTCGCCTCGCGCCAGGGTGAGTTCATGGCGATGGGCCGGATGTCCATGCCCTTTGCCGCAAAGGCCGCGATGGCCTTCTGCTCCGCGCCGCTGGGTTTGAAATCCGCGGGCAGCACCGGCCCCGGCGGCGGCGCCTTGGCGGTCGCGCCTGGCTTGTCCGAGGCGGCGGTGGCCGTGGCGGGCCACTCGGCGCCTTCATCAATCCACTTCTTGATCAGATCAATCTTCTCCTTCGAGAGCGGCTCGCCTTCGCTGGGCATGAAGTCGTCGTCGCTCTTCGGGAGGCTGATGCGCCGGACCATCTCGCTCTTGGCGGCGTCTCCGGCGACGAACGCCGGCCCGGTTTTGCCGCCTTTGAGCGCGGCGTCGCGAGAATCCAGCCGCATCTTCCCCTTTTGCTTCTCGGGGCCGTGGCATTTGATGCACTCCTGGAGGGTGGGGAGGATTTCTTTGGCGAAGTCGACTTTGTCCGCCGCGCCGGCGTTGAGGATGCCGGCGGCGGCGAGGACCGCGCCGAACAGGATGGGCTTGCTCATAATCGTCGCTGTTTTGCGAACCAATGGTTAAAAAGGCAAGACGCGCGGACGCCCGCGGCGATTCACACTTTCGTGGCTTGCCAAAGCAAGCCTAATGGGGCGCCGGGCGAATTCCAAGGCCCTCTTTCATCCCGTTTGAGCGACCGTTCGCTTGCCTTTTTCGCGCTGCGGCTGAAAACTCGCCACCCTATGTCATCCATCCCGATTGAATTCAAAGGCGTCACCGCCATGACGAAAGCCAACGTCTATTTCGACGGCAGGGTCGTCAGCCACTCGCTGTTCTTTCCCGACGGCTCGAAGAAGACGCTCGGGCTGATATATCCGGGCAGGTTCCACTTCGGCACCGAGAAGGCCGAGCGTATGGAACTCGTCGCCGGCGCGTGCAGCGTGAAGCCGGACGGCACCAGCGTGGTCAACCGCTACAGCGCGGGCCAGGCCTTCGAGATACCCGCCAAATCGGGCTTCGACATCGAGGTGAGTTCGGGCATTTGCGAGTACATTTGCACGTTCGTTGGCTGAGCAGAGGCGGGCTGGGGAGGTGTTGAATCGTTGAATCGTTAAAACGTTGAATCGTTAAAACGTGGAATGGTTAGAGAGGCCTGCTGACCGCCTGTCCGGGGGACAGGGCGCATCCCGATTCAACGATTCAACGATTCAACGATTCAACGATTCAACGATTCAACGTTTTAACGCTTCAACGATTTAACGAACATGTTCCGCGCCCTCTTCCATCTCGATATGGACGCGTTCTACGCGTCGGTCGAGCAGCGCGACACCCCGGCGCTGCGCGGGCGGCCGGTGATCGTCGGCAGCCCGCCGGACCGGCGCGGGGTGGTGTGCGCCGCGAGCTACGAGGCGCGCAAGTTCGGTGTGCGTTCGGCGATGCCCAGCGCGACGGCAGGGCGGCTCTGCCCCAGTGGCGTCTTCGTCCCGCCCCGCATGGCGCATTATCGCGAGGAGTCGCAGGCCATCCTGGGGATTGTCGCCGGGACCGGCGCGGTAGTGGAGCCAATGTCGATTGACGAGGCGTATCTGGATCTCTCGGCGCTCTGCCAGGCGGCGGACGCGGATGCGAGCCTCGAACGTGGCTTGCCCATCGCGCGGGAACTCAAGCGGCGCATCCTGGCCGAACGCCAACTCACCGCGAGCATCGGCATTGCCTCGAACAAGTTGCTGGCCAAAATCGCCAGCGACTTCCAGAAGCCGGACGGCCTGACGCTCATTGCCGAGCGCGACAAGGTGCGCTTCCTCCGACCGTTGCCTGTGCGCGCCATTCACGGTATTGGCAAGGTGACCGAGCGGGTGTTGCACCAGGCAGGGTTGCGGACCGTGGGGGATTTGCAGGACCACCGAGGCGACCTGCGGGCGCTGGTCGGCTCGTGGGGGCCGCGGCTGAAACAGTTCGCGTTGGGCGAGGACGACCGGCCGCTCGAGCTGGGAGACGAGGTCAAAAGCATCAGCGCGGAGGAAACGTTCGAACGCGACACGGAGGACCGGCGCGTTCTTCGGGCGTGCTTGCGCGAGCAGGCGGAGGACATCGCGCGCCGGTTGCAACGCCGCCGGCTGGCCGCGCACACGGTGCAGGTGAAGGTGCGCTACGGCGATTTCACGACGCTGACCCGGCAGTTCTCGGTCGAGGAACCGATCAGTGAGACCAAGGACCTTTATCGACTGGGCTGCTGGCTGCTGGCGCGCGAGAAGCTGGTGCGCCGGCCGCTGCGGCTGCTGGGGCTGGGCGCCAGCGGACTCACCGAGCCTGAGGGACGGCAGTTGGTGCTGCTGTGAGCGCCACGGCCGACCGGCCACATCCTGGCATCGTCAGGGGCGCGGCCTTCAGGCCGCTTCATCGTGCGGACGGCAAAAGCGAATCCTTTATCTCCCGGCTTGGGATCGTTGAAGCGGCGTGAACGCCACGCTCCCGTGAAGACCTATCCCCGAGCAATGGCCGGATGCACTCCGGCCCCACTCATTCACCCACGTTTTTCCACACACACGCTTTTTCTTGACCTGCCGAGGGGCGGCCGGAAATCCTCCGGCGCATCCAACGCACCTACCATGAATCGATCCTTCCTGCTTCTGCTCGTTTCCGCCATGGCCGCGATGGTTCCGGCCTGTTCCCGGCTCACGCCGCCGCCGCCGAATATCTCGGTCCATCACTCCGAAAGCTTCGGCCAGATCGAGAGGCTCGATCCGCGGCTCAACGCGCTTCTCGCGCCAGGCACTCCCCTCGAGAAGCTCGCGTCGGGATTTGACTGGTCCGAAGGTCCGGTGTGGATCAAGCCGGGAAGGGCGCCGGTCTCCTCCGGGCCGGCGTCGGTCCGGGCGGGCGGCTACTTGCTCTTTTCCGATGTGCCGAGCAACACTGTCTATCGCTGGAGCGCCCAGGACGGCGTGAGTGTATTCGTCAAGCCGAGCGGTTACACGGGCTCGACGCCGCGCGGCGGCGAGCCGGGCTCCAACGGACTCACGGTGGACAGCGAGGGGCGGCTGGTGTTGTGCGAGCACGGGGACCGGCGCGTCGGCAGAATCGAGAAGAACGGGAAGCATGTCACGCTGGCGGACCGTTTCATGGGCAAGCGGTTCAACAGCCCGAACGACGTGGTGTTCAAGTCCAACGGCGATCTTTACTTCACCGATCCGCCTTACGGCCTGGAGAAAAACGTGGACGATCCAAAGAAGGAGATTCCTTACCAGGGCGTCTATCGAGTGAAGCCCAATGGCGAGGTCACTTTGCTCACCGACCAGATTACGCGCCCGAACGGCCTTGCGTTCGCGCCCGACGAAAAGACCCTCTACGTCGCGTGCAGCGATCCAAAGGTGGCCGTCTGGATGGCTTACGACGTGAAGGCCGACGGAACGCTCGCCAACGGCCGGGTCTTTTTCGACGCGACGCCGATGGTCAGCCCGCAAAACCCGGGCCTGCCCGACGGCATGAAGGTGGACGCGCGGGGCAACCTGTGGGCGACCGGCCCCGGAGGCGTGCTCATTCTCAGTCCGGACGGCAAGCACTTGGGCACAATCAAGACGGGCGAGGCCACCGCCAACTGCGCGTGGGGCGAGGACGGCTCGACGCTCTATATTACGGCCGATATGTTCCTGTGCCGGGTGAAGACGTTGGTGAAAGGAGCCGGTTGGTGAGTTGACTTGATTCGACGGAGGCCGGACAATGGCCTCATGAAATTTCGAGTGGTCATCGAGCCGGACGAAGACGGCGTGTTCGTGGTGCAGTGCCCGACGCTTCCGGGCTGCATCTCCCAAGGCAGAACTCGCGACGAGGCGCTTGCGAACATTAAGGACGCCATCACCGGCTATCTGGCCAGCTTGAAAAAGCATGACGAACCGGTGCCTCTTCCGATCACGGAGGAGGTGGTCGAACTGCCGGCATGAGCCGTTTGCCTGTCTGCTCCGGACAGGATGCCGTGCAGGCGTTTCGGAAGCTCGGATATCAAGTGGATCATCAGACGGGCAGCCACATCATCCTGCGGCACCCTTCGGGCCGCCGGCTGTCAGTCCCCACCCATCGCGAACTGGCCAAAGGAACCTTGCGGTCGTTGATCCGCGAGGCGGGGATTACGAAGGACCAGTTCACTGAGTTGTTGTGAAACTCCTTCGCGCGCTCTCTCTACGCTTAGCCGTCGCGTTGCTGCTTCTGACTTTTTTCCTGCATTCAGCGCCTGCCGAGGACTGGCCCCGTTTCCTCGGCCCTCGCGCGGACAATACTTCTGCCGAAACCGGCCTGCTCGACCAGTGGCCGACAAACGGCCCACCGCTCCTCTGGGAGAAGCCGATCGGCACCGGCTACTCCGCGCCGAGCGTGCGCGCTGAGTTGCTGGTGCTGCACCACCGCGTCGGCGGCGAGGAGATCGTGGAGGTGTTCGGAGCCGCGACCGGCAAGCCGCGCTGGCGTTACGCGTATCCGAGCCGCTTCGTGGATCCCTACGGCTACAACAACGGGCCGCGCTGCACGCCATTACTCACGACCAACCGCTGTTACACGTTCGGCGCCGAGGGCAAGCTGGTTTGCCTCGAGCTCCAAACTGGCAAGCCCGTCTGGCAGCGCGACACCGCGAAGGATTGGAACGTGCCCGAGGCATTTTTCGGGGTCGGCAGCACACCGCTGCTCGAAGGCGATCGGCTGATCGTGCTGGTCGGCGGACAGCCCAACTCGGGTGTCGTTGCGCTGGACGCGGCGAGCGGAGCGACGCTTTGGGAGAACGTCGGCCGCACCAACTGGGAAGGCGTCGTCACCCTCGGCTGGCGCAACGAGAAACCCTACGCGTGGACCGGCGAGGAAAAGCAAGCCAGCTATGCGACACCGGTCGCGGCGACGATCCATGGACGGCGCCACATCCTTTGCCTCATGCGACAAGGTCTCATCTCGCTCAATCCGACGAATGGAGAGATTTATTTCACACGGTGGTTCCAGTCCTTCGCCAATGATTCGGTGAATGCCATGTGTCCAGTTGTGCAGGACGATCTCGTTCTCATTTCCGCGGCCTACTATCGTAGCGGGGCGCAGTTGCTCCGCGTGAAACCGGACGGCCGGACTTTTGACGTGGCCTGGCAAATCCCCAAGTCGCCCTTCGAGCGCGACGCGGCCACTGGACAATGGACACCGACAGTTCTGGAGATTCACTGGAACACGCCTGTGTTGCTTCATGGCCATCTCTACGCCTTCAGCGGGCGCAATGAGCCGGACGCCACCTTCCGCTGTGTCGATTTCAAGTCCGGCATCCTGGATTGGAGCCGCGACGAGCGTTGGCCCGGTCATCCAGCCCCCGGCAGCAAGGCGCAACCGCCTGTTTATGGGCGCGGGTCCGCCATTCTGGCCGACGGCAAACTCATCGCGTTGGGCGAGGGAGGAAAACTCGGGCTGTTCAAACCGAATCCCAAACAAGCCGATGAACTCTGCGCATTTCAGGTCCCGCAACTCCATTACCCGTGCTGGGCCGCGCCGGTGTTGTCGAACAAGCGGCTCTATCTGCGCAGCGAGGATCGGTTGGTCTGCTTCAATCTGGCGAAGTGAAATGCCTACAGGGCGCCTGTTGACACCGCCCAGATTTCACTCCCCTTCCCGCGACGCAGAAGCGGGGAGAGCTGGGAAGCTTTCTCCCTTCGGGAGATGGCAGTCGAATCCAGTACGCCGGCTGCCCAATCGAGGGAGAGGGCTGAAAACTGTCGAACCTCCACCGCCGACTGCTGCAACTTTGCGCTACGGGACCGGCGGCGGATTTGTCGGAGCCGGGCGGGTGTCTGGCGGCATGCGATTGGGTGGTGAGCGAAATGGGCCTGACTGGCGCGGACCAGGTCCGTTCGGGCGTGGAAGCCCCAATTCGCCGCGCGGCGGCGGCCGGCGCCCGTCGGGAGGGAACGGCGGCTCCTCGGAGAATTCCGAATCATCACCGGGCCGGCCAAAAAACTCGCCACCGCGGTTGGCCAGTCTCCGTTGCTGCACCCGATCCCAGAGCTGATCCAGATTCCGCTGTTGGTCGGTGGTCAACTCCTGTTTGATGTCGTCCCGCAGCTTGGCGAACAGGCCGGGAAGATCCGGCTCGATGAGGCGCATCATGTCGGCCACGTAAGCCTGGCGCTCGCGGATGATGCCGTTGATTTTCTTCTGTTGTTCGGGCTGGAGGTTGAGGGTGTTGACCGCGCGCTGAAATTGGTCGAACCGAGCCATCGGCCAGCCGGGCCGCGGGGGAGGCAGGGGGGGATTGACTTTCCGGACCAGCAAACCGCCGGTCACGACGCCCGCGGCGAAAATGACGACCGTGGCCAGGACGGTCAGGATGACGTGACGCGGTTTCACTGGACGCTGTCGAAATCGTCCATGGACGCCAGGATGCTTTGCTCGACGCCTTCCGAGAAACTGTCGTCGTCATCGTCTGTGGCCCGAAGCGGCAGGACGCTGGTGATCAGCGCGACGGCGACGCAGGCGGCAGCGCCAAACCACAGCGCCCGGCTCCACGCCAGCCATTCGCTGGGCTTTGGCGCAGCGGTCAGGCGGGCCATGATGCGTTTTTCGAACGCGTACGGCACCTGGTCGTCCGGGGGATTTCGGCGAGCTGCGGCGAGGAGCTTGTTTTGCAACTCAGAGAGGTTCATACACTGACATTTCGGCAGACGCCGCGCTCGGGCGCCAGGTTACAGGTACTTCTCCTGGGCTATCCGCCGCAAGCACTTTCGCATTTCCGCGCGGGCGCGAAAAGCGCGAACTTTCACCAGGGCCGCCGACCACCCGGTCAGCGCCGAGATGTCCTTCACCGGGCGATCCTCGATCTCAAGGAGCGTGATGACGAGCCGGGCCGAAGGCGACAGCATGTCCAGGAGGCGTTCCACGAGATGGCGGGCGGCATCGGAGTCTTCCCGGGCTTCCTCGGGCGCTCGTACGAACTGCTCCAGCCAGTCGTTTTCCGGGCCGGTCAGGTCGGTGAAGCTGCTTTCGCGGTTGCGCTGGTGTTCGCGAAGGAAGTCGTAGCAGGTCCGCACCGCCAGGCGCATCAGCCAGTGTTCGAAGGGCGCCTCGCCTCGAAAGCTGGAAAGCTTCTGAAAGGCCTTGCTCCAGACCTCCTGGACGATGTCCGCAACCTCGCTCTCGCGCCGGGCGTAACGCCGGGCTGTGCTGAACACTCGGGGCGAATACTTCGCCACCAGCGGCTCGAAGCTCGCAGTGTCGCCGCGCAGCACCGCCGCAATCAGGTCGGCGTCGCTCTGTTCCATGCGCACGGATTCTTGCATCAAGCCGGCTCCGCCAAAACAAAAAGCCACTGCGCGAGAGCAGTGGCTCGGGTCGAATCCAACTTCACGGAGGTCCGGGCGCGTTGCCGTTGGACAGTTTACTTCAGCTTTGCTGGATCGTCTGGCTTGAAGGGTTTGTCGACCGGCACGGATGGCACTGGAAGCCCAAGAGGAGGTGTGGCCGCGCTGGGTGCGGTTTCCAGCCGTTTGAGCATTCGTTCCATATTCTGGAGCCGGCGCGTTTCCTCCTCGGTGATGCTGCCGTCGGCCTTTTTCTTGTTCAGCGTGTTCCTGTGCGCTTCGATGCGCGTCTGGAACCGTTTGCGCAGGGCCTCACGTTCTTCGGCGGACATTGTGGCAAGCGCGGGGCGGCCGAGGCCGTTCGTCTCGCGCCACTGGCGAATTCTGGTTTGTTGCTGCTCGCGCGGCAGGTCCTTGATTTCTTCGCGGAGCTTCTCCACCTCGGCGCGGCGTTTGAGGATGGCATCGGCCGCTGGAGCGCCAGGGCCTCCTCTTTCACGAAAGGCCTTGAGGCGGGCAGTGCGCTCTTCAGGAGTCAAATTCTTGAACCGTTCACGAAGCTCTTCGCGAGTGGGCCGCCCGGGCGGGGGTGCCGGTTCGTCGGCGGCGCGGAGGGCGGCGCTCGAGCCGAGGGCCGCCAGCAGGAGCGTCGTGGAGCCGAGAAGCGCGATGCGAGTCATAAAGTGTCTTTGTGCCGCCGGCGTGGGTCCAACGGGACCGACGCCAACGTGAAAACAGACGCCGGTTCGCGCAAGCAGGTTACACGCCTTAAGGCCAGGGGAAACTGCCTGGACCGGATTGACTTCGGTCAAGCCACCCCGGAAGGAGGATCGGGCCGGTGGAGGCCCAGCGTCTTCTCGAATTCGGCGGAAAACCGTGCGAGGTGGTCGGTGATTTTCTGGGGTTGTTCGACCAGCGTATTGGCCATGCGCGCGGAGGAGGAGGGATTGTATTTGATTAACTCGGCCGCCGCCACGATGAGCGAGAGGTTGTTGTTCACGTCATGGCGCAAAGTTGAAAACTTCTTGCTCAACTCCTCGACTTGTTGCGGAGTCAGCGTCACGGAAACTGCCTGCGTAGCCATGGGCGGCATGGTGGGCCGAGACCGGGCCGTTTGCAAGCGGCTTTGGCGGGGTGCCAGTAATCAGGAATTCCTCTTTGACACTCGCCAGGGCGGTTGGCAAGGTTCCGCCTCGTTTTAATCGAACCCGAGGCCGAATGGCGCGGCGGCGTTGCGCCAGCAGGCGGGCCTCAACCGGAATACTATGTCAGAACTCAACGGCAACTTGCTCGTCGCCCAATCGGGCGGCCCCACCGCCGTCATCAATGCCAGCATCGCCGGCGTCATCCAGGAAGCCGGCCGCAACGAGTGCATCGAGGAAATCTACGGCGGCGTCAACGGCATCTGGGGGGTCCTTCGAGAGGACCTCATCGACCTCAACGACGAGAAGGCCCGGTCCATCGAGGGGCTTAAGCACACGCCGGCTGCCGCGCTTGGGACCTGCCGGTACAAGCTCGACTTCAAAAAGAAAGCCGACCAGGCCGAAAAAGACATGGCGCGGTTGTTCGATGTGTTCATGGCCCACAACATCCGCTATTTCTTTTACGTGGGCGGGAACGACTCCCAGGACACGGCCCACAAGATTCATCTCGAAGCCCGCAAGCGCAGTTACGAAATGCGCGTCGTGGGCGTGCCCAAGACCATCGACAACGATCTGCCGCACACCGACCACTGTCCCGGCTACGGTTCGGTCGTCAAATACGCCGCCGCGACCGTCATGGAGATCGCCGCCGACGTGGGCAGCATGGTGACCCCGGATGGCTCGTGCTGCGTCATCGAGGTGATGGGCCGGGATGCCGGCTGGATTGCTGCCGGGACGGCGCTGGCCAAACGCGCCCCCCACGAAGCTCCGCACATCATTCTCACGCCCGAAATCCTCTTCAACGAGGCCGCGTTCCTGGCGCGCGTCAACGAGATCGTCAGTTCTCTCCGGTGCTGCGTCGTCGTGGTCGGTGAAGGACTCAAGAACGAGAAGGGCGTCGAAGTTGCCGCGGACCACACGCGGGTGGACGCATTCGGACATCCGGTCCTGTCCGGAGTGGGCGAGTTCATCGAAAGTCTCGTCGGCGCCCGGCTCGAGAAGGTGAAGGCCCGCAGCGTGAAGCTGGGTTACGCCCAGCGGGCGGCCAGCCATTTCGCCAGCCAGACCGACGTCAACGAGTCGGCTGCCTGCGGCGTAGCGGCAGTGCGCGCGGCCATCGAGGACAAGAGCGGTGTCATGGTGAAACTGGTCCGCTTGTCCGACAGCCCGTATAAGTGCGTCACGGACCTCCAGCCCCTCGAGGACATCGCCAACGTCGCGCACAAGATCCCCCGCGACTGGATGACCGAGGACGGGTTCCTTCCCAACGAAAAGTTGGTCGCTTACGCCCGCCCGCTCATCCTGGGCGAGGTGAAGGTGCCGATCGAAGACGGCCTTCCCAAGTACGTCGCGCTCAACCGCACGCCGGTCGAGAAAAAACTCGCGCCGCTTGAGTGAGCGGACCGCCAGGGACGCGGCCTTCCAAGGCCGCGCGAAGTTGAGAGCAATCAGGAAAAACGCGGCCTTGGAAGCCCGCTCGCTCGCAGTGCTCTGCGCACGCTCCATGGGCCGGGCTGAAAGTCAGGATCGTGATCTGAGCGCAACTTACGATGATGAGTGAGGGACGCCCTATGCGCGAGGGCGCATCCTGAGACACCCCCGGTTCCCGGCCAACCCAGCCAGCACCACGGCAGGGGTGCCAGACAGTCGAGCGGGGCATGCTGCGACCCCTCCAGGGTCGTCGCGTGTGGGGACGTCTTCCGGGGGTATCGTCGCTGCGCGCCTCAACCCCCGGCTAATTTCTAGCATCGCTCCACGATGCTCGGCCCGGGGGCTTTGGAGGACCGTTGTTCAAAACCTGGCTTGCGCCTGGATTGAGTCTCCGTCCAACTTGCCGATTCCCTTCTGGGAACGCCTTGATACCTTTACAATCGCTGACCCGTCCAAAGCCTTGTCTGACGTATGAGCACGCCGCATCAGTTCGACGCCGAGTTCCTCCGAAACCATTCTGCCCGGCCGGAGGATTTCTTCCTGACCCGCCGGCAGTTCCTCAATCGCTTCGGCATGGGGTTCGGCGCCCTGAGCCTGGCGTCGTTGCTGGGCAACGGCTCGGGGCTGCCAAGGGCCGCCGCGGCGGAACCCGGCCTGTCCGCTGATACGAATCCGCTTGCGCCCCGGAAGCCCCATTTCCCGGCCAAGGCGAAGCATGTTGTCCACGTTTTCGCCCAGGGCGCGCCCTCGCAGGTCGACACCTGGGACCCCAAGCCGGCGCTCGCCCAGTATGACGGCAAGCCCATCCCCGGCGCCAACGGCGTGGGCTACGCGTCGCCGTTCAAGTTCAGCAGGCACGGCAAGGCGGGCATTGAAGTGAGCGGAGTGTTCTCGAAGCTGGCGGACCACGTCGATGACATGGCTATCATCCGTTCCTGCTATACGGACATTCCGGCGCACGACGTGGCGACGATTTTCATGAACACCGGCTCGCTGCGCCAGGCCCGGCCCAGCGTCGGCGCGTGGACCCTCTACGGCCTCGGCACGGAGAACCAGAACATGCCGGGCTTCATCTCGCTGCGGCCCGGCAACGTGCCGCCCGGCGGCTCCTCCAACTGGCAGGCCTCATTCCTTCCCGGAATGTATCAAGGCACGAGCATCAATACGCGCAGCGCCAGCGTGGACCAGATGATTGAGAACATCAGGAATCCGTTCCTCGGCCCGAAGGAACAGCGCAAGCAACTCGACCTCGTCCACAAGCTCAACGCGATGCACTCGCAGAACCTCCAGAAGGAGGAGCATCTCGAGGCGCGCATCGAGGCCTTCGAGATGGCTTACACGATGCAGATGGAGGCGAGCGACGCCTTCGACGTGACCAAGGAGCCGGCGAATGTCCGCGCGATGTACGGCAGCTCGGCGCAGGGCAACCAGATGCTCATCACCCGGCGCCTGATCGAGCGGGGCGTGCGCTTCGTGCAGGTGTGGGCGGGCGGCTGGGATCATCACCAGGACATCGACGACCGCCTGCCACGCAGCGCGGGCGAAATCGACGGGCCGCTCGCGGCCTTTTTGAAGGATCTCAAGGATCGCGGCCTGTTCGACAGCACGCTCGTCGTCTGGGGCGGCGAATTCGGGCGCAAGCCCACGCGCGACCGGAATGGCAACGACAATCCCGGCCGCGACCACAACAACAAGGGTTTTACCACCTGGCTCGCCGGAGGCGGCGTGAAGGGCGGCACGGTCTACGGCGCGACGGACGAATTTGGCGCGGCGGCAGTCGAAAACCGCGTGCATGTCCATGACCTGCACGCGACGATGCTGCACTTGCTCGGCTTCGATCACGAGAAGCTGACCTATCGCTACAACGGCCGCGACTTCCGGCTGACCGATGTTTATGGGAAGGTCGTGAAGGGGATCCTCGCTTAACGGGACCGGAGCGTTAAATCGTTAAATCGTTGAATCGTTGAATCGTTGATCGTAATGACTTTCGGAAATTCACGGACTGCGCCAACGACTTTGTCCCGAAGGGACAATCTGAAAATAGCCCAGCGTTTCAACGCTGGGTTCACGAGCACGCCGAGAGTCGTCCCGAAGGGACGGCTGAAATCACGCCCACCAAAAGCGATTCCTGTACTCGGTGCCGCAAAAGAGGGTGTGAGGTTCGGTCGTTTCAGCCGTCCCTTCGGGACTAAACCCAGCGTCAATCTGAACCCGGCAGTGAACTGCCGGGCTATTCTCGAATCTCCCTCCGGGAGGCGGAGAATGGCTGCCCAGAGTTTCAAAATTTCAGAGACTGGCGACTTGCATGCCTTTCGTTGGAGCTTGTCCATTGGCCTTTGGTCCTTCTTTTGGATTTTGAGCTTTGAGCTCGGAGCTTCGGCCGCCGCGCCGTCTGCAACGCCGCCCGCTCCCCAACTCACCGCGACTCAATCCGCCTTCTTCGAGAACAAGATCCGCCCGCTGCTCACTAAGAATTGCTACAAGTGCCACAGTTCTGAGTCGCTCAAGTTAAAGGGCGAACTGCTGCTCGACACGCGCGAGGGCGTTCTCAAAGGCGGCGCCACCGGTCCGGCCATCGTGCCCGGGGATCCGGAGAAGAGTCTTCTCATCAAGGCTGTCCGCTACACCGATCCCGAACTTCAGATGCCTCCCAAAGGTGACAAACTTTCGGACGCGCAAATCAACGATCTCGTCACCTGGGTCCAGATGGGCGCGCCCGACCCGCGCACCGGCAAGGCCATCGCCAAAAGCAAGAACAGCGGCAAGGACCATTGGTCGTTCCAGCCCGTGAAGAGGCCTCCCCTCCCAGTCACGCAACACGCAACACGCATCACGAACCCCATCGACGCGTTTATCGTCACCAGGCTCGAGGAGAAAGGCATGACGCTCTCCCCGCCCGCTGACAAGCGCACCCTCATTCGCCGCGCCTATTACGATCTCATCGGCCTGCCACCTACTCCCGAGGAAGTCCAGGCCTTCCTCGACGACTCCTCGCCTGACGCCTTCGCGACGGTCGTTGACCGCCTCCTCGCCTCGCCCCGCTACGGCGAACGCTGGGGCCGGCATTGGCTGGACGTGGCGCGTTACTCCGACACCAAGGGCGAAATCAAGCGCCAGCGCGACACGCCCGTGTATCCGTTCGCCTGGACTTACCGCGACTACGTCATCAAAGCGTTCAACGACGACAAGCCATTCGATCGTTTCATCATCGAACAAATCGCCGCCGACAAATTGCCGCTCGGCAAGGACAATTCGGCCCTCGCCGCGCTCGGCTTTCTCACACTGGGCGAACGGTTCCAAAACAACGAGAACGACATCATCAACGACCGCATCGACGTCGTGACCAAAGGCTTCCTCGGCCTGACCGTGACTTGTGCCCGTTG
This sequence comes from Verrucomicrobiia bacterium, assembly GCA_035715125.1. Taxonomy (GTDB): domain Bacteria; phylum Verrucomicrobiota; class Verrucomicrobiia; order Limisphaerales; family JADJPG01; genus DASTLJ01. The sequence goes on along the minus strand of DASTLJ010000293.1, from coordinate 2,218 downwards.
CCACGATCACATGTTCGATCCCATCCCGACGCAGGATTACTACTCGCTCCACGGCATTTTCAAGAGTTCGCCGGAGCCGAAGGTGCAGCCCGTGATGGGCGATCCGACGAAGGACCCGGAGTATGCCGATTACTACGCCAAGCGCATGGCCCTTGAAAAGGAGATGGAGGAGTTGCAGGCCCAAATCCGCGGCAAACGGCGCGAGCCGCAGAAGAACCGCGAACTGCAGCGCCAGCGCATCGAGTTGATGAACCGGATCGACGCGCTCGATTTGACCCACGCCGGATCCCCCCCGCGGGCCAACACGCTCGCCGACAGCGCCAACCCACAGGACTCGCGCGTCTTCATTCGCGGCGAGGCGGAGAACAAGGGGGACGTGGCTCCGCGGCGCTTCCTGGCATGTCTTTCCAGCCCGAACCGCAAGCCTTTCACCCTCGGCAGCGGCCGAATCGAGCTGGCCAACGCGATTGCCAGCAAGAGCAACCCGCTCACCGCGCGCGTCGCGGTCAATCGGATCTGGCAGCATCACTTCGGCGAGGGCCTGGTCAGCAGCGTGGACGACTTCGGCACGATGGGCGCCGCGCCGACGAATCCTCAGCTGATGGATTGGCTGGCCAGCGAGTTCATGAGCCCCGTTGAATCGTTAAATCGTTCAATCGTTAAATCGGAACAAGTTTCCGTTGCCAACGCATCCAACGATTCAACGATTCAACGTTTTAACGATTCAACGATTCAATCCCCCAACGCTTCAACGAACCTGCGGCCTTGGTCCGTGAAACACATCCACTGCCTCATCCTGCTTTCGCAAACCTGGCAGCAAAGCAGCGCCGACAACCCGCGCTACGCCCGGCTCGATCCCTTCAACAAACTGCTCTGGCGCGCGAACCTCCGCCGCCTTGAACTCGAGCCGCTCCGCGACTCGCTCCTGGCCTTCGGCGGCAAGCTCGACACGAACATGTTCGGCAAGCCCGTTCCCCTTGCCCAAAGCAAAGGCCGCGGCCAGCGCGTGGCGATGGTGCTCGAGCCGACCCACCGCCCGCAGGACATCGGCTACACGACCCGCCGCACGGTTTACGGCTACATCGACCGCGCCGACTTGCCCGAGGTTTTCAACCACTTCGACTTCGCGAATCCCGACATGCCCAACGGCCACCGCCACGAAACGACCGTGCCGCAACAAGCCCTTTACCTGATGAACAGCCCCTTGGTCGTCGAGCAAGCCCGCAACCTCGTCGAGCGCCCCGACGTGGTGGCCTGCTCGTCCGACGAAGCCAGGGTGCGCCGGCTCTACGAGATCCTCTACCAGCGCGCGCCGCGCCCGGAGGAAATCCGGCTTGCCATTGAGTTCGTCGAAGACGCTGCGACTCCGGAAGACGCCGCGCCCGCCGGTGTTGCCGCCGCCCAGGTCAATTTCCGAAAAGGCAACGTCGGCAATCAAGTCAAGGCCAGGAGGGAGGCTTTCGTCGCGGCCCGCAAAGCCGGCGTCCGCCAGATGAAGCCCCTTTCCGCCTGGGCCGAATACGCCCACGCCCTGCTTTTGGCGAACGAAGCCTCCTTCGTCAATTAACGTAGCTGCGACCGTGAGGTCGCGGGCTGGCCACCCATGAACCGTGTCTTGTAAGGAGTCCCGCCTTCAGGCGGCAAGGACGTCCGACCGGCTAACGGCCGTTCAAAAACTGTAGCGGCGCTCTATGAGCGCCAAACAAAATGCATATACTGGCCCGATTTCGGCGGTCACGGACCGCCGCTACAACCGCGCCTGAGTTTTTGATCGAATAAGGGGTCCTCACTTTTTGCACCCAAAGTTGACACGCCAAGCTCCATCCGCTATGAGTCATCCATGCCCCGGCAACTGCGCATCCAGTACGAGGGCGCCATCTACCACCTCATGGACCGCGGGGACCGCCGCGAACCCATCTTCAAGACTGATTTCGACCGCCTCAATTTCCTTCACACCCTTGGAGAAACCTTCTCGGCCCGGCTCCGAACGGGCCAGTTGGAGCCACGTCTCCAACCTCCTGTCCGCCGCAAGGAAGGTGGAGTGCAAAAAGCGAGGACCCCTTTACGATTCGCCCTTTGAAAGAAAGAAAACCTATGAAAACCTTCAGAAGAACGTTTCTGTTTGCGGTTTTGGCTTTGCTGGCGTGTGGGCCAGCTTTCGGTGCCACACATACCAATACAATCATAGGCACAAGCTTCAACCCCCGGAACATGACCA
>DASTLJ010000292.1:0-30036 GCA_035715125.1 Verrucomicrobiia bacterium | reverse complement strand
CAGCGGCACCGGCAGATGGCTCGTGCGCACATTGACCTAGGGGACGAATCGCTTCGTGCGGTAAACAGTTCTAACAATCGACACTGATGTCATGTGGAATCAGCGGAATCCGTGGTCGAATTTCAAGATTGCTGGCCCGGTTTCTTTCCCCCGCTTCGGCGTAGGGATGAGCAATAGACGGGGTGACACGGTAACGGAAACGACTACCCGTGTCACTTCGCGTCTGCTCTTACTCAACCAACCGGCGCGGCAGGTCGCGGGCGCCGTGGATCAGGCGGAACAAATGGACGTGACGAGAGCGGTCCCAATAGAAAATCAACCAGTCGCCGAAGGGCTTGGCGACAGCCCAAATGCGCAAGCCCGCCAAGCGTGGATGACGATAGCGGCCCGGATGGCCGAGACCCGGCTGCCGAGCCAGCAAATTCAGACTTGCCTCGACACGGTCAACGAAGCGGTCCGCCAGGGCTTCGCCGAATTGCTGAAGAAAACCCCACTCGCGACGCACATCGACGTTGAAGTCATCGCTGCGGCGCAGGGACTTCATGCCGCGTGACGGCGCTCCTTCAGCAGGTGGCGGGCTTCGCGCTTCATCCGGGCCGCCCAACGCTTTTCCAGAGGGCGGACGGGGCTGCGCAGGCTCTTGATCAACTCCAGTTCGAGCGTGGCGGGAGCGAACTCCTGGTCTTCCAGCAGCCGAAGGCCGGCCCGAATGACTTCGCTGTCGTTCTGGTAGCGGCCGGTGGCGCGCAGGCGGCGGATGAGTTCATCGAAGTGTTTGCCAAGATTGTAGGCCATGCGCGCACGGTGCAATAGTTTGGAACTATTGTCAAACCTCCCAATCAGCGCTTCTCTTCCACCTCGTGCACATCGTGGAGCACACCGCGCGGGATGCACACGACCAGCACCTTGAGATTGCCCCAGGCCCTGTGCTTCATGCCGCGCGGCACGTACACGGTCACGTCCTTGCGCAATTCGATTTCCTCGTCGCCCACGCGCATCCGCCCCGCCCCATCGAGGACGTAGTAAATCTCGTCCGTGCGCTCGTGGTAATGCAGTTTGGCGTCGGTGATCTCGAGGTGATGCACTTCGGCCGCCGCGCCGTCCTTCTCCTCGATGAGCGGGCGGATTTGGCCGCAGGTTTCGGCCCAAGGTTGGACTTCCGTCACGGCGCGCCGCAGAATGGGAGTGGTTGGATTCATGAGGCGCATGTTACGGCGGAAGCGCGCGCCCGTCGAGCAGGTTTGGATTTGTGAATCGCCGAATCGCCAAATCACCGGTTCCAAGGGCAGGAGTCTTCGTTGGTACTCAATGAACCCGTCAGTGCCGCTTCACCCGGGATATTTCACAAGCGCTTGTAGCCGCCGACGTGAGGAGGCGGATGGTTCCATCAGCGAATCGGGTCCGCCTCCTCACGTCGGCGGCTACAGGCTGTGGGCGATTCCTGCGCGCTCTGAAATATCCGGGTTCAACGCTTCAACGATTTAACGATTCAACGATTTAACGATTCAACGATTCAACGATTTAACGATTCAACGATTCAACGATTTAACGATTCAACGATTCAACGATTCAACGATTCAACGATTTAACGATTCAACGATTCAACGATTCAACGATTCAACGATTTAACGATTCAACCCTTCACCAAAAAAAGTGTTCAGCCGCTTGCCACTGTGGCACAACTGTCTCCCGCAGTTATGGATTACGAAGCGGTCATCGGTCTGGAAACGCACGTCCAGCTCAAGACGAAGTCCAAGATGTGGTGCGGCTGCGCCAATGCGTTCGGCGCGCCGCCGAACACGAATGTCTGCCCCGTCTGTCTCGGGATGCCGGGCGTGCTCCCGGTCGCCAACGACGAAGCGCTGCGGCTTACGGTCCTCACCGGCCTGTTGCTCCATTGCGAAATCCCGCCCGCGGCCAAATTCGACCGGAAGAATTATTTCTATCCGGACGTGGCGAAGAATTACCAAATCACCCAATACGACCAGCCCTCGACGAAGAACGGCTACGTCGATTTCGAGTTCGGCGCCGGCACCGCGCGGGTGCGCATCACGCGGGCGCACCTCGAAGAGGACGTCGGGAAGAATTCCCACTTCGACCGGCATAGCGGCGTGGATTTCAACCGCGCCGGCGTGCCGCTGCTCGAAATCGTTTCCGAGCCGGACCTCGCGAGCGCCGACATGGCCTACGAATACCTGAATGCGCTCAAGGAAATCCTCATCCAGGGCGGCATCAGCGATTGCGACATGGAGAAGGGCATGGTGCGTTGCGACGTGAACGTGAGCGTGCGGCCCAAAGGCGCGACCGAACTCGGCGCGAAGATCGAGATCAAAAACATGAACAGCTTCTCCGGTGTGCGCAAGGCGCTGGAGTACGAAATCCCCCGGCAGATCGAAGTCGTCTCCCGAGGCGGCAGGCTCGTTCAATCCACGCGCCGTTGGGACGACCTGGCGGGCGTGACCGAGGAGATGCGCACCAAGGAACACGCGCACGATTACCGTTATTTCCCGGAGCCGGACCTAATGCCGTTCCACCCGACGGACGACTGGCTCGTCGAAGTGCGCGCCCGAGTGGTCGAACTGCCGATGGCGCGCAAGCAGCGGTTCATGCGGGATTACCAGTTGCCCGCGGGCGACGCGGAAGTGTTCAAGAGCAACGTCGCCCTTGGAAATTATTTCGAGGGGATTGCGAAGCGGGCGAAAAGCCCGAAGGCCGTCGCGAATTGGGTGATTAACAATCTCCAGGCGAAACTGGCGGAGGCCAATGAGAGTAGCCGCCGAGGTGACGAGGCGGACGCACTGCGTGGCAACGAGAATCCGCCTCCTTACGTCGGCGGCTACATGACGCTCGACGACCTCAAGTTCCCGCCGGACGCGCTGCTGGATCTGGTGGGTTTGGTCGAAAACAAAACCATCAGCAGTTCCGCCGCGCAGCAGGTGTTCGTCGAGATGTTCGACACCGGCAAGGCACCCGCGGTGATTGTTATGGAAAAAAGCCTGGCGCAGGTAAGCGACACTGGGGCCATCGAGAAATTCTGCGACGACGCCATCGCCGCGAACCCCGGTCCCGCCACGGACTTCAAAGCCGGCAAGGCCGCCGCCCTGAACTTCCTCAAAGGCCAGGTGATGAAAGCCAGCAAAGGCAAGGCAAACCCCGCGGTGGTGGGGGAGATTCTGGAGAGGAAGTTGAAGGGTTAACGGATCAGAACAAGAGCGTCGAGAAAGACGGTAGGCCGTTCGGAGCGCTTCAGCACTGCAGCGACGCTGGAACTGTGCGGCACCCGGACCAGCGCCTCTTAATCCCGAAGGGATTGCGTCCTCCAGCCCAGGGTTGTGCGGCACGCGCTACCCTGGGTGAACGGAGCGAATGCCCGCCAACGCCAACGGGGTTGCGGCCAGCGCCCGCCGCCAAAAGGCCGCAACCCCGTTGGGGTTGAGGTCAATCGACCAACGACGGACCCAGGGTAGCTCGTTCCTCGCAACCCTGGGGCTTCGTTGCGGAATCCCGTTGGGATTCATAGCGAAGAGGCACTTCGAAGCCGGACTCGCGCCCCACTGCAAAACTGCCGCACTCTGGAATTGCGTTTTGTGCGCCAGCCGCGATTCTCACCGGCTCGATGTCGATCATGCGACACTTCTGCTCCGGTCCCGGCAGTCCTTGCTGCCGGCGCCGCCCATTTTCCCGCCGGAACCACTCCTGAGAACGCTTCACGCCTGAACCCATGCGCTGGACCCGAACCCTCATTCCCACCCTCAAGGAAGCCCCCGCCGACGCGGACATTCCTTCCCACAAGCTATTGCTCCGCGCCGGCCTCGTCCGCAAGCTGGCCAGCGGCGTTTACACCTTCCTGCCGCTGGGCCTGCGCGCGTTGCACAAGATCGAGCGGATCGTCCGCGAGGAGATGGACCGCGCCGGCGCGCTCGAAGTGTTGATGCCCGCCCTCCAGCCGCCGGACATCTGGCAACAGTCCGGCCGCTACCAGACCCTCGCTGACGTGCTCTTCAAGGTGCGCGACCGCGCCAAAAAGGAATGGCTCCTTGGCCCGACGCACGAGGAGGTCATCACCACGCTGGCCGCCGCCGAAATCTCCAGCTACCGGCAGCTCCCGAAAAACTTCTACCAAATCCAGGTGAAGTTCCGCGACGAAATCCGCCCGCGTTTCGGCCTCATGCGCGCCAAGGAATTCATCATGAAGGACGCCTACACCTTCGACGTGAGCGATGAAGCGTCCATGGCCAGCTACCACAAAATGTACGAGGCCTACACGCGCATCTTCGACCGCTGCGGCCTGCGGCATTTACCCGTCGAAGCCGACACCGGCGCCATTGGCGGGAATTACTCGCACGAATTCATGGTCCCCGCCGACACTGGCGAGAACGAAGTCGTCTATTGCGACTCGGGCAAATACGCCGCGAACATCGAGAAGGCCACGAGTCGAGGCCCGCTCACGCCCACGCCCACGACCAGCACCGACACGGCCCCGGAGAAGTTCCCCACGCCTGGCGTGGTCACCATCGAGGGGCTCGCTTCGGCGCCCTACAATGTCGCGGCGCACCAGCAGATTAAGACCCTGGTTTACATCGCGGACAGCAAACCTGTCCTCGTCCTCCTGCGTGGCGACGACCAACTTAACGAGGCCAAGCTCGCTGGCAAGCTCGATGGCCCGATGTTCCGCGCCGCCACGCTCGAGGAAATCGTTGAGGCCATGGGCGCGAAGCCCGGCAGCCTTGGGGCCGTCAGCAGCACGCGCAAAAACGCCGGCTTGAAAGTCCTCGCCGACGAAGCGCTTCGTGGCGCGCGCGGCATGACCACGGGGGCAAACGAGGACGGTTTCCACCTCCGCCACGTCGAGCTCGAACGCGACATCCAGGTCGATGTCTGGACAGAGCTTCGCACCGTGAAGGCCAGCGAGTTATGCGTGGCCACCGGCAAACCGCTCAAGATTCGCCGCGCCATCGAAGTCGGCCATCTCTTCAAACTCGGCACGAAGTACAGCGGGCCGCTCAATGCCTCCTTCCTTGACGACGCGGGCCAGCGCAAACCTTGCATCATGGGCTGTTACGGCATCGGCATCACCCGCACGCTTCAGGCCGTCATTGAGCAGTGCAACGACAAGGACGGCATCATCTGGCCGATGTCCGTCGCCCCCTGCCAGGTCTGCATCACCCCGCTGGCCGTCGCGCCGGACAGCCAGGCGATGACGCTCGCCGAGCAGTTCTACACGCGACTCACGGCGCAGGGCGTCGAAGTGATTCTTGACGACCGCGACGAGCGTCCCGGCGTGAAATTCAAGGACGCCGACCTCGTCGGCTTCCCCATCCGGCTGGGCCTCGGCGAAAAGTCCCTCGCCAAGGGCGAAGTCGAAATCAAGCGCCGCGGCGGCGAACTGACGCCGGTGAAGATTGAACAAGCTGTGGCGAAAGTGCTTGAGATGATTTCAGGCGCATCCTGACAAGGTTGAGGTCGCGGCGTCCGCTTCCGCCCTCTCCTCCCTCCGATGGAGGAGAGGGCTGGAGAGAGGAGCGCCGTAGCGAACAGAGATTTCCGACAGGGAGAGTGCGACGGACGTCGCAGCCGTCCGCTTGTCACGCGGCTGCCCCCTCACCCCGGCCCTCTCCCCCTCCGAGGGGGAGAGGGAGACCGATGGCGCCGTTGGTTCCGCAATGGCAAGCACCTGAGCGTTGGACGAATTGCGCCGCCAACTGCGCGGACTAACGGCCGGCGATTCCCCCTCTCCCCATCTGATGGGGAGGGCCGGGGTGAGGGGTGAGGCAGTTCGTTTGGCCTGACCTGCCCAGAAAATTGGATGCGCCCAGTGATTTCAGCCTCAAAAGATTCCGGTTGAAATAATTTGTTTCTTGTCGAGAATAACAGGTGCAAGGCCGTCAACGAGTCGCAGTAGACGGCAGGGCACGGTGGTTCCATGAACCTTCCGCGACCTCAGGGATTGAGGATTCGTGGTACCGGGCCCTCCAGATCGAAGTCCAACTGAAACTATGAAATCACTGGTCATTATACTGGCCATTGCGTGCGTCGGCTTGGCCGGCACGCTGGCGTTCCACCGCACCAAGATCCAGACACAACTCATTACCACCCAGGCCGAACTCAACATCGCGACCAATTCACTGACGGAAACCCGCACTAAACTGACCGAACAGGAGAAGCTCGGCACATTCCTTCAGCAGAACCTCGACCAACGCTCAAGCGAACTCACGGCCACCTCCAACAGCCTGAATCAGGTCAGCACCCGGCTTGATGCCGTCCAGACCGACCTGAAGACCGCCCAGGCCGACGCGGAGTCGAAGGGCGCCCGCATCTCGGCACTGGAAGCCGAGAAGAACGACATGAACAAGAAGCTCAATGAGCTGGCCGGGCAGATTAACACGCTCGACGACCAAATCAGCGAAACCAAACGCAAGCTGGCCGCTTCCGAGGGCGACCGCTCTTATCTAACGAAGGAGCTGGCCCGACTCCAGACGGACAAGGCTGAATTGGTCCGGCAATTCAACGACCTGGCCGTCCTGCGCGCGCAGGTCGCGCTGCTGAAGGAGGAGGAGTCAGTCAATCGGCGCCTCGCTTGGGCGGCTCAGGGCGTATACGCTGCCGCCAGCCGCAAGGGCGCCGAGGTGCTCGTGACAAAATCACCGCCGCCGGTCAGGCACGATCCCAGCCTGGACGTCGAACTGGAGAAGGAAGGCGGCGCCCGCGTTGTCCCTCCCACACCGCCCAAAGACAAGTAGCCGTTTTCCGGAGCGAAGCGTTTTCGAATGGCCTGCTCCTGTGTGGGGGCGGTTCGCTTTTTGTCGGGAAGGGACGGCGGCTTATTGCCGAACACCGACAGGGTGAGCGATAGGAGCGCGGACAGCCATGTCCGCGAGACCACGTTGCCCGCGGCTCGCGTACGCCAACTGGTGCGCATGTGATAAGCGTAGCTGCGACCGTGAGGTCGCGCGAGCCGACGCTGGAAGTTGTCGTCGGCACCGATTTCGTTCCCGTTTGATAATTCAGCCCGCGACCTCCCGGTCGCAGCTACACTGAACGGGTACCACTTTTCGCGCGAAGCCGCTTGCCTCGGATCGCGCGGACAAGGCTGTCCGCGCTCCTGTTGTCAGGGCGATGACCTGGCTCGTGGCACGCAGCCGAAAAACGTCAGATACGGTTCGCCGCGGGCTTCGCGAAGGAGCATCAGCGCCAGTTCGCGCAGGTGGTAGTCTCCCCACATGGAGCTTTCGCCGTTGGGCACCTTTTGGCCCGGCGCGATGTAATCCCAGCCGTTGGGGCGATGATAGACCGAGTGCAGCAGCAAGCCCTGGTGCCTTGGGTTCGTCGAGAGGTAAGGCTCTTCGAGCAGCGTGCGCGTGATCGTGAGACCGGCCCGGCGGTAGCGGGCGGCGTGTTGCGTGTTGCGTGTTGCGTGAAGGTAATTGCCGAGACGAATCAGTCCCTGCGCGGCGATGGCAGCTGCCGAACTGTCCACCGGCTCCCATTTGTTGAACGGGTCGGCGGGCTTGTCCAGGTAGCGGGCAGGCAGGCGGTGAAGGTTTGGCGCGCCGGTGTCCCACATCGGGATGCCGTCGGCGCTGCAGTGGGCGAGGTAGAAGTCGGCGGTGGCTGCGGCGGCAGCGAGCATGGAGTTAATCACCTGCCGAACGATGGATTGGGCGTTCTCGCGCAATGAATTCCGAAGCGACCGCCACCTGCGTGCCTGACCTGGCTTGCTGATGGCTTTTATGGTGTCGACAATCCAAGTGGGAGAGAGAGCATAGTTAATCTCCTCGCCGGCCAGCGTGTTCAGAAATTCCAGCTCCTCTGAAAAACCAAGGATGGCCCACGTCAGACCGCGCGTCCAGGTGCTGAAAGGAGAGTAACCTTGCTGAGAGTTCGGGCAGCGGTAGCTGCCGTCATTGATATTGAAGATGGATTCGTGGGCTACCCGGCCACGCACATCGAATGCATCGCGGCCTCTCCCGTAGTAGATCGCGTGCCGAGTGGTGGTGGCGCAATGCTCCAGCAGGCGAGTCAGAAGCGAGATCCGCCGGTCTTGCTCTCCCATCAGCGCATGGCCGAGTTGATGAGAAACAGCCAGTACGCGCAGTGTCCGCATCGTGTCGATAAACAATGAATGCGGCCCGTTGAATGAAAAAATGAAGCCTTTACGTGTATCCAAACTCGTCCACCGCGCCGCCTGCACCGCGCCGCTGACCTTGAGAGCCAGCTCATAGAAATCCTTTTCGCGGTCGTTCCACTCGATCTTACCGTCGTGCATCAGGCGCAGGAGGTTCCCGTAGGTCGAGATATTGTTGAAGCCGTGGTCATGCACGCCGACGTGCGAGACGTGCGTGGCCATGCGCTCAATGGTGTTGCGCCGGCCCATCTCCAGGAACTTCTCGTCGCCCGTCGCGTCGAATTGCAGCAGCGCCGATCCGAACTGGAAGCCTTGCGTCCACTCCGTCCAGCCGCGCGACGTGTAACGGCCCTTGACCGTGAACACAGGTGTTCCCTGCTCCGGCTTCCAACTTTTTTCGATGCTGAGGATTTTCTCCCCGGACAGGTTGAACATCCTTTCGAGCCGCGGCAGAAGCTTTTTTGCGGTCAGTGTGGAGTCAATCTTGAGGGACATTCTGAGTCTGGGGTTCAGGATCGCACAATCGTGGCGCCGCAATCGAGTTGATCCTCAATAAGCCGGGCGATTTCCACCAGACGAGCCAGCACACGATGGTAAAGCGCAAAAAGCATCACCAGGTGACTCTCCGCTTCCATCTGAGTCATCACGATCGGGTCGGCGTGAAAGTTTCTTGTCTTCGAGTAGTCGACGAGGCTGACAAGCCCTCGCGGGTGCGGGAACGGATAACTGGCCGCGCCGAGCGACTGCTGAATCTGCGCTATCCAGCCGCGGGCGCGCTCCCCGGAGGCCGCCAGCGCGGCGCCGGCAGCGGTGGGGTCAGCGAACCCGTCGCGAATCGCCAGGAGCGCCTGCAAGACCCCAAATTCTTTTCGCAATTCCATGATCGCCGGAAAGGCCGACCCGACTTTTCCAAGCACGTGCAGCAAAGAATCAATCTCGTCCTGCAACGCCTGCGAATCCGCCACGCGCCTGGAGACTTCCGGCGTGCGCAGCAGATTCAGCGCCGTCAGCAGCCGCCCGCGGCTCAACTGAATCAAAGGCTCGAGCGCCCGCGCGAGTTCTGCCCGTGTCAACTCGGCACGCCCCTGCGAGGACTCAATGCCCACTGCGTCCATCGGCACAAGCGGAAACGCTTCCGGACTCGGCGTCACGCCCGCTTGGAGCATCGCGGCAGCCTGAAGGGCCTGGAGGCACTGAGCGTCATTTCGCTTCAATTCCTCGCGGAGTTGAATGAAATCAATCCGATCCAGCGCGGCGCGCGCTTCGGCATGCTGCTGACGCCATGTGGAAGGGAGCCCGCGCTTCAAGCCCTGCTTCTCCTCAATGAGGATCGGACTGAGCAGCGAGCCCAGTCCGCGGAAGTATTCCTTGATTAGCGCCTCCTCCGCGCCGGTGTCGGGTGGCGCGGTGTTCGGCGTCTCGACCTTGAAGAGCTCATCCTCGGAGAGTTCCGCGTCCAACATGAATTGGTAGACGGCGCGCGTCGCCTCACGCGAAAACGCTCCAAAATCGCCAAACAAAACGGTGGCCGGACGCAGATCGCCGATGACACCTGGCTGTGCAGACTGTTGCGCGCGAGCGAACCGTTCCGCGGCGGACGGATGGCTGTCGGCCCAGTGCGTTTTCCTGCGCGTGGCCGTTTCGAGGATGCGCCCCTGCGTTTCGCCCGCGAGCTGGGCCGCCTGCACCGCGATGAGCGTGCTCAGGTCGTCCGGCAGTTTCACGCCCCGCCGCCGCTTCAACGGCGCCAGCACGTGCTGCGTGCTGGCCGCGAGCATCTCAATGCGGCGATACATACGGACGAATCCCTCGGAACCGGCCACCGACACGGCCCAGGCGTCCGCGTGAAATTCCATCTGCCGCGACATGAAGGAAGCCACCCAATGCCCCGCGTTCATGAAGAGCCAGAGGATTCCGCGCGCCACGGCGACAAAAAGCTGGGAGACCAGCCCGACGACGAGTCCGGACGAACTCTCCTGCGTGGTCTGGATGAGATCGACGTCCATCTCGTCGCGCTCGTACACGACGCGGGAAAGCCAGTGGGTGGTGCGTTCGATGAGGTACGAGCAACGCATGGCGTTGTGCTGCGTGCAATGACCCAGTTCGTGCGCGAGAACCCCGGCGAATTCCTGGCAGTTCAGCCCCGCCGCCAGCGGCAGGCCGAAGGTCAGCACGATGTCGTTGCTGAAAAAGCTGCCGATGCCGGCGCGATAACCGACGTGCGCGCCCGGCTCGAACGTCGCGTCTATCCGGCTTGGGATTGGCGCTCCCATCCGCTGGCAAAGCTGCCCGATGAACGCGAACAGGTCCGGATGATCCGTGTGGCTCAGCGGAATCGTGAGGGCCAGCATCCGCCAGCGAACAAAAAGCGGCTTGATGAGGAACACCAGAAGAACGATCCCGATCAGGATCGGAGTCACGTAAAGCAACAACAAGGGTCCAAAAGAGTGCCGCCGGCCGCCAAACTCCGGAAAGAAAAAATCGGTCGCCGAGGTCGCGTAGAGATAAATGCCGAAGGCCACAATCCCGAGCAGCGCCAGATAAAGCAAAGGGAGCAATCCCATGCCGACCGCGACAGCGAACATGGCCAGTTTGTAGCGGATCGAAATCGGCACCGGATCGAGCTGACCCGTGAAAAACTGAGGCGCCACCCGTTGGACTTGCGCTTCCGTTTGTTGTCCGTCGGATTCCATTGGAACAAATTCCTACAGCCTGCGCAGATGAAACCCTCCATCCACGTTGATCACTTCGCCCGTGCTGAACGGGAGCAGGTCCAACGCGATGGCGGCGACGGCCTTGCCGACGTCTTCGGGTGCGCCCCAGCGCTGGATCGGCGTGAGGCCCTCGGCAATCAGCTTGTCGTATTTCTCCTTCACCGGCGCGGTCATATCGGAGGCAATGACGCCGGGGCAAATCTCGTAAACGAGGATTCCGTGCGGCGCCAGGCGCGCGGCGTAGAGTTTCGTCATCATGGCCAGCGCGGCTTTGGCTAGGCAGTAGTCGCCGCGGTTCGTCGAGGCGGCGTAGGAACTGATGGAGGAGATCGTGATGATCTTCGGGCGGTAATCGCCGGCGCGAGAGGAAGGAGACGCGCGCCGCGGCGCCTCCTCGTCGTTGCCCCGGCGGCGGCCCGCCTGCTCGATCATCCAGCGGGCCGCAAGCTGGGTAAGGAAGTAAGGGCCTTTGAGATTCACGGCCATCAGCTTGTCAAAGTTCTCCTCCGTCGCCTCCAGAATGTCCGCCCGGCCGATGGAAGTGATGCCAGCGTTGTTCACGAGCAGATCGAGCCGGTCGAAAGTGTCGCGCGTAAAATCGACCAACCGGCGTCGCTCGGCGGCGGCGCCGACGTCGGCCTTTTCCGGCTCGGCGCGAATGGCCTTTTCTGCGCTCTTGGCGGCAGCCACGCAATCGGCGGCGGTCGCCCGTGCCGCGTCGGCGTTCCCGGCGTAATTGAGGACAAGATCGTAGCCCAGCCGCGCGAGTTCGAGCGCAATGCCGCGACCAATGCCTCGCGAACCGCCGGTAATGAGGGCCACGGGGTTCATGGAGTGGCAAATAATGAATGACGAATGATGAATGAAGCTGGCCGCCCGGATGTTGTAGACAGCAAGGCGACGCCCGCAAGACGAAACACGCCCGGCGAAGCCGTTCGCCGGGCGAGTTCAAGCAAGGAGCGCGGACAGCTTTGTCCGCGTCTCTTTTGGCATTATCTCAAATTCGCGCGGACAAAGCGGTCCGCGCTCCTGCATCGGCCGGTTCTTGAATCCGCCCTGGCACCGGGCCGCGCCGTTTGTGAACAAAAAAGGGCTTGCGGGCCATTCCATTGGGCCTCTTTCCCAAATCGCCGCAGGCAGGGCGCGTCGCTCCGCGCGCGCCGAGAAGGCGAGACCAGCTTGCGAAAGCCCGTGGCTTTCAACGTACCCGCGGCGGGCGCGGAGCGACGCGCCCTACCACTCCTGATCGCACACCGTTTGGGCAACAGGCCCTATTCATCCGCCGCGCGATTCATCCACGAGGGGCCGACATCGGCGGCGCTCAGTGGACGATTGATGACAGGAGCTTTCGAGAGTTGGTCGGCTCCCACATCCGGGCGCTCCGCCCGCGGCTGACCGTCCATGTCCGTCTTGATGCTGGCGAAGCGACCCTCGGCCGCGCCGAAGGCCGCGGCGTTCATGGCGGCAACGCCTCGCTCCGCTCGACTGGGCAGGCGAGACGCCTGCCCTACGTTGGTGGTGCTTGCACGATCTGCCCCATCTCCCTGCGGCTAGTCAAACTCTATGGAGGAGGCAAAGCCACCCGGTAGAACTGTTGGGCGTTGGTGGCTGCATGGGAGTCCGTAAAAGTGAAGGTCGTGCCGGGCGGTTGATTGGTGGTGACCGGCGACCAGGCAACCAGATCTGGAGACACTTGAACGATGGTCTTTATGCCCGGGAGCGACGTGACGACTTCGCATTGAAACTGCGCCTCCGGGGTCAGCCGGGGAGAACGCATCTCCAGACGCACGACGCGAATCTTGTTTGTAATCCAGTCGCAGTAGCAAAGCTCTCCCCCAAGATACTTCACTTGGAGCCTGTGCTCTCCTTCCGCCAAATTGTGGACCACAACAGATACGGGCGGATTTGTCGCCCTTAGGAACTTGGACCCGCTGGCCACGCCTACAGAATTATCGTCCACGAAAAACTCCACGGGGCCGGCGTCTCCTCCGCTCGCCAGGACTTCGGCGCTGAAGACAAAGGTCGCCGGCGCGGCAAAGATGGAACCGTTGCGAGGAGAAAGCATTTCAACAACACTAAGTAAGGGGCGGGTGCTCGAATAAAAGAAGCTCACCGCCGCAGACTCCGCCCTCCTTCCCAAACTGTCCACTGCCACTGCTCTCAGGTCAAAGTAGCCGCGATCAACGCCGGGCAAATATACCTGCCACACCAAGTTGAAAGGAGCATTGGTTACAGTTCCGATCAAGTCCGTCTCCGCGAAGAACTGCACCTGCGTAACAGAGGCTCCCGCATTGGACGAGGCATCTGCCTTGATCTTGATGCCGATGCCCGCAGCAAACTGATCTCCGTTGCGCGGCCATACAATAGCAACCTCGGGAGACTGATTGCTCTCCCCGCCTAAAGCACTGACCAAGGGATAAAGCGCACTGACTAGCAAAATCCGAAACCTGATTGATTGCCTGAGTTTAAGTTTTATCATAAGCGTAGTGCCTGAAGAATTCATCAAAGACGTGTCACGGCAACTATCCACGTTCCAAATGCATTATGGCCGCTAGTAAATCGAGTCTCTGCGTACTCTTGAATCGTCCAGATTGTGTTGCCATCGGGATCCAAACTGGTGTGTGAGTAATCTCCCCATGCGTTCTGCTGAGCCGAGACCGATGCGACGGTTGAAGCGAATGAGATACTGAGAAACGAGCTGACCAGTTTTCGAGGTGACATGGCTGCAATTCGATTTCCTTGTTGCCCTACTACACTACCCCGAATAGCCGCTGGCAAGCGCTGTGTCAAGAGAATTGCAAAGTTTGAAAGTGCACTGCGGACGAATTCGGACGCAGATCGAGACCGCCGCCATTCGGGGCTTCCCGAGTTTCAGGCGAATGAGGCGGCGCATGATCAGTTCCGGGAAAACCGGGCGATGAAGCCGCCGCCGTCATTGAACGCGCGCACATCGAGAGTAAAACGGATTTCGCTGGCCTTGTGAGTGAGAGGAATTTTGGCGCCCTTGCAATGGTTTACGGCTTTGGAGTGGACACCTCGCCACGGATATTCCTCGTTGATGTTGTAGCGCAACGGCCTGCCCATCTTGACACCCTGAGTTTCCGCATCGGCGAGCAAGTCGCAAGCGTTACGAAGTTACGAGATTACATAGCGCCACAGGGCCTTCCCGCCTTGTGCAAGCTTGCTGGAAGCCATCTCATAAATGGCAGGGCGTGTCGCTCCGCGCACGCCGAGCCCGGCGCCCATCACTCGACATTGCGTAGTTCCGCGCGGACCCGGCTCATCTTGCCCGTACCACCAACGTAGGGCAGGCGTCTCGCCTGCCCGGCCGAGCGGAAGCGAGGCCCTGGTGGTGCGAATGCCGCGCCTTCCGGCGCGGCTGGGCAGGCGAGACGCCTGCCCTACTTTCCCGGCGCGACCTCGACCGTGGGCGTACTTCCATGATGCGCCCACGCGGAACTCATTGGCAATTACCAGCTTGACGCTCCCGGCGGCGAAGGCCATGCTGAAGCCGTTGGTTAAGTCGTTGGGCAATAACCCGCAACCCAGTCATCTATGACCAAGCGCGACCTCGTCATCCGCATCAGCAACGAAACCGGCCTCGTCCAGCAGCAAGTGCTCGATGTAATCCAGAAAACGTTGGACTACATCTCCGAATCCGTCGCCAAAGGGCGCAAAGTGGAACTGCGCAACTTCGGCGTCTTCGAGGTGAAAGTGCGCAAAGCCCGCGTAGGCCGAAACCCGAACGCGCCCGAAACCGACGTGCCCATCCCTGAGCGGGCCGTCGTGAAGTTCAAGCCCGGCAAGGAAATGCGCGAGGAAGTCATCAAGCTGACCTCTGAACAGGTCGCCGCCGCCGCCGCCGCGCAGGCTGCCGAGGAGGAAAAGCAAAAGGGCGAGGGCGAGCATCCTTGAGTTTCCAAGTGGAACGTCTTCCTGCCTTCCGCGATTTTTATCCCGAGCCGCTCCCCCACTCCGACGTGTGGAGCGCCGACGCCCGCCAATACATCTTCGACGCCTGGCGGCGCACCGCCCGCCGTTACGGCTTCCGCGAATACGACGGGCCGCCGCTCGAATCACTCGAACTGTTCACGCGCAAGAGCGGCGCGGAAATCGTCGGCCAGCTCTACAACTTCACGGACAAAGGCGAGCGCGCCGTGGCCTTGCGCCCCGAGATGACTCCCACGCTGGCCCGCATGGTCGCGGCCCACGAGCGCAATTACAAGAAGCCCATCAAGTGGTTCGCCATCCCGCAGCTCTTCCGCTACGAGCGCGCGCAGAAAGGACGCCTCCGCGAACACTTCCAGTTCAACGCCGACATCCTCGGCGAGACCGACCCTGCGGCTGACGCGGAGATCATCGCCCTGCTCATCGATTCGCTGCGCGCCCTCAAGCTGACTGAGGAGGATTTCGTGATCCGCCTCTCGAGCCGGCAGGCGTGGGCGCGATTTTTCTCGGCCCGCTGCACGGACGCTGAGCGGGCGTATGAATTCTACCAGGCCATCGACAAACTCGAGCGCGAGGAGGAAGCCGTGAGCCGCGACAAGCTCGGCAAGCTGGGTTTCAAGCTGGAAGAAGTCCGCGATTTCATCGCCGCGAGCCAGCCGGCGCCGGAGCTTGAGGCGGTGCTGAAAAACCTCGCCGCCCGCGGGTTGGGCGGTTTCGTGAAGATCGACTACAACGTCATTCGCGGGCTGGCGTATTACACGGGAGTCGTGTTCGAAGCGTTCGACCGCAAGGGCCAATTCCGTGCGATCGCCGGCGGCGGACGCTACGACAATCTCGTCAAGCTCATGAGCGGCGGCAAAGTGGACCTGCCGGCGCTGGGCTTCGGCATGGGCGACGTGGTGCTGTGCGAATTGCTCAAGGCCCGCGGGCTGCTCCCAAAGTTCGACGCGGGCATCGATGCCTTTGTGCTCGTCGAGGACGAATCGCTGCGCGGGGAGACGCTAAAATTTATCGAGGAATTGCGGACGGCGGGTTGCGCGGTGGATTACAGCTTCACGCCGCTCAAGCCGGACAAGCAGTTCAAGCGCGCCATCGAGCTGAATGCCTCGTTCACCTGCCGGCTGGAGCGCGCGGCCGACGGCGCAATCACGGCGCGGCTGAAAAATCTCAAGGACCGAAGTGAGCAGACCCTGGCGCTGGCCACGGCGCTTGACCTGTTCCGCTCACGAAGCTCTATTCAGGAATGAGGGCGGTTTCTCTGGGATTCTCATGGCGGATCAACTATCAGTCATCTACTAACCAATGCAGATTTAGTATTATCCATCAATACCAAATTGCAACGAATTAGTTTTTGGCTAGTAGTTCCGTCACAGGACTATGTTGCTAAGCAATTGCTGCAAAGTATCTCCGCGGCCGAAAGGCTTGTCCCGAACCAGAGCCATTCCAGTAGCGCCGCCATCGGCAAGGAGAAGCAAAGCGTTAGCATCACTGAATGCCGCGAACCGAGACGCGGGAGCGTTTGGAATAGCGCCTGGTCCCCCACGCCAAATCCGATGCAGCCGCTGATGAAGAAAGTGACGAACGCCGCTCCACCGAGTCCGGCCCCGAACGCGTGCGAGTTAAGGGCCAGGACGGCCGCGGCGATGACAAGCCGCCAGAAATACGCCTCAGTCCCGCCGAGCAGCTTCGCCGCCCGATTGCCGCAGACGGCGGAGATCGAAAATAGAATGGTGGTGATGAATGCGGCGAACATCGACTGCTCCCTGGCGGTGGCCAACGCCTCAGAGCTTCGAGATCTTCTCCAGCAACGCCGTCGTCGATTGCCCCGGCACCCCGGGCAGGACGATGACTTTGCCACCCAACCGTTCGACGAGGCGGCGTTCGTCCTGGTTGATGGTGTCGATCGTGTAGTCGCCGCCCTTGGCGTAAACGTCTGGCCGGACCGATTCAAGGAACTGCATCGCCGTCGGCTCGCGAAAGATGCAAACGCCGTCCACGCACGCCAGCGCGGCGAGCACGAACGCGCGGTCGTCCTCGAAATGGATCGGGCGGCCGGGGCCTTTGAGGTTGCGCACGCTGGCGTCGGCGTTGAGACCGACGAGCAGCGCGTCGCCCTCCTGGCGCGCGGATTGGAGATACGCGACATGGCCGCGATGGAGCAGGTCGAAGCAGCCGTTGGTGGCGACCAGCTTTCGCCCCGCCGCGCGCAATGCGGCGCGCCAGGCCGCCAGTTTGTCCCACGGAATCACTTTCTCGGCCGCGTTCATGCGCCGGGATGATGGGAGGAGTGCGGTGACTTGTCACCGCTTTTGGCGCTTTGGCGATTTGTCGCCAAAGCAGGGCCGCGTCCAGCGGCCCGCGAGGGTTGGACGCCTTCCCGCATTCGATGGCGACAAGTCGCCTGCCGAAAGCGCGGACAAGTCCACGCACTCCAAAGTGGTTGCGGCTTCGCCACGCTGGGTGGATTCGTACTGCGATCGCGAAAAATTTTGCTCACCTGCGCGAATTTTTGCCGCGAAAGAACACAAAGAACGCAAAAGCAATTGTTTACGTCTTTGCGATCTCTGCGTTCTGTTGCGGCAATCATCTGTTTGGTTGCGGCGTCAGCCGCGCTGCGTACATTCGTGGTTGGCAAGAAATGGATGGAATTCAGCCGTGCGGCTTCCCGCTTGCCAAGCCCGCCGGCCCTCCGCATGTTCATACCATGCAATCGCATGAATTGCTGCGCGAAGTCTTTCAGCGGACCAGCCCCAAACAGGTGTCGAGCGACCTCGGGCTGTCGTTGTCGCTCATCTACAAATGGGCCGAGCCCCCCGACAACGCCGCGGGCAGCGGCTCGAGCAATCCGCTGGACCGCATCGACGCGCTGTTGCGCTCGACGAACGACCCGCGCCTCGTGCAGTGGCTCTGCGAGCGGGCTGGAGGGTTTTTCGTCCGCAATCCCAAAATGCACAACCCGCATCCCGACTACCTCATCCCGGCGACCAATGAGATCATTCAGGAGTTCGCGGACCTCCTGGCCGTCATCGCCAGCGCCGCAGCGGACAGCGATGTCTCGGCGGAGGAAGCGCGCAAAATCCGGGCCCGCTGGGAGGAATTGAAGGGGGTGACCGAGACATTCGTGCGCTGCTGCGAGGAGGGGAACTTCCGCCCGCTCAAGGACAAACCGCCGGGGCTGAACCCGGCGGCCAGGGCGGGAGTCAGTAATCAGTAATCAGTATTCCTTTTTTTACTTCAACCACGACGCTGGATTTGCGTTAATATGGCTGTTCGATGAAATACGTTCAGGTCCGCCTACTCCGGACACTGGCGCTTGCGCTGGCGTGCGGTCTTCCGGGGCGCGTCCAGTCCAGCGGCAGTGGCTCGGGCCACTCACTGCCAGAGGGCTATAATGAGAACTTCGCCCGCGCGCCTTATGTCCAACTCGCCACGCCGACCTCCATCGTCATCGTGTGGCGGACGGAAGGACCGATCGATCCGGTCGTCCAGTTCGGCCGGCTGCCGGGAAAACCGGAGTACGCGATAGGTTCTACGTCCATCGTCACGCGCGTCGCGCTCACGACGAACCGGACGGAGTTGGCGAAGCTGCAGGCCGCCAACGCGCCCGAACTGCGTCTGCCCCGGTTGCACAGCGCGCCCGTCGGGCTCTACCAGTATGAGGCGCATCTGATCGGGCTGGCGCCGAACACGCGCTACTTTTACTCGATTTTCGACGGCAAAACTCGATTGGCGGGTGGGGACCCGAGCTGCCATTTCACGACTTATCCCCTGAAAGGGCAGGCCAAGTCAGTGCGCTTCTGGGTGGTGGGCGATTCGGGCACCGGCCGCGAGACGCAATACAACGTCCACAACTCCATGACCAAGTTCGTGGCCCGGGACCATCGGCCGCTCGATTTCTACCTGCACCTGGGCGACATGGCGTACACCCGCGGCCGCGACCCGGAGTTCCAATCGCGCTTTTTCGAGGCCTACGATGCGACCCTGCGCAATACGGTTTGCTGGCCGACGATGGGCAACCACGAAGGCGGCACTTCCAAAGGCACCAACGGGGTCGGCCCGTACTACGACGCTTACGTGCTGCCAACCCGCGGCGAAGCCGGCGGCCTGGCCTCGGGCACGGAGGCGTATTACTCGTTCGATTACGGGCGGGTCCATCTCATCTGCCTGGATTCGCACGATATGGACCGCAAGCCCACCGGCATCATGGCCCGCTGGCTGACAATGGACCTGCAACGCGCCAAGGCCGACTGGATTATCGCCTACTTCCACCATCCCCCGTACACCCAGGGCAGCCACAATAGTGATCGGGAACCACAGCTCATCCAGATGCGCACGCACATCATGCCCATCCTCGAATCCTACGGCGTCGATCTCGTGCTCACGGGCCATTCGCACATTTACGAGCGTTCGATGTTGATGAACGGCGCGTACGAGACGCCGACGGTGGCCGAGGGGTTCATCTTCCAGGACCACGAGGGCGATCCCAGGAAGGACGGCCCTTACCGCAAGAGCGCCGGTATTACGCCCAACAACGGCACCATCCAGGTCGTCGCCGGCAATGGCGGCACCACGCTCGGGCGCAAGGGCACCATGCCCGTCATGCGCAAAATCATCCTGCAGCACGGCTCGTGCATCATTGACATCAACGGTGACACCCTGCGCGGAACGATGATCAACAAGTTCGCCGAAGTGCGCGACGAGTTCGCCGTCGTCAAGCGCGGCCGCGTCCGCCAGGAACGCCTGCTCAATCCCTGGCAACCGGAGGCATGGAGGCCGCCCAAGTCACCCAGCGGCGAACCCGCGGCCGAGCCGCCGGAGGACTACATCGCGGCCATCCCGAGAAGCTCGGAGTGGGACTACGTCGGCGGCAAGGATCCCGGCCCGAAGTGGACCGAGCTGAACTTCGTCCCCGAAGGCTGGAATCGAGGCCAGGCGCCATTCGGTTACTCCTATCCCGAGGTGCGAACGGTGCTCGACGACATGAAAAACAGCTACCAGCGCGTCTACTTGCGGCACGAATTCGAGATCGAGCAAGCCGACTACATCGCCGAGCTCGGGCTGATGATCAATTACGACGACGCCTTCATCGCTTACCTCAACGGCAAGGAAGTGCTCCGCAAGGGCGTCGGCAAGGGGGCCGGCAAGGACGCCCAACAAATCAAAACCCACGAGGCCAACAAGCACTCCTACTACCCGCTCAAGGATTTCGAGAAATACCTCCGCAATGGTCGAAACGTCCTCGCCATCGAGGGCCACAACAAAACCCTCGACAGCCCCGACTTCCTCATCGACCCGTACCTGCTGGTCGAGGACTGATGCTGTGATTTGCGATTTACGATTTACGGTTTACGAATTGCCCCACTGCGGGCGGCGGCTTCTAATGAGAGTAACTGCGACGGTGAGGTCGCAGGCTCAATTCCCAATCAGGCATGAAAATGGCGCCGATGCCCGACGTTCTGCGCCCACGTCCCGCGACCTCACGGTCGCAGCTACGCTAAGCAACTACTGTCGGCGCGCCGTGGCGTGCCTTCTTTTGGCCGTGTGCCTGCCAATGCCTGCTCCCGCTCATGACAGTCCCGAGCACGTCGTCGAGTCGCTCACGGCCCGCCTGCGTGAGCACGGCAGGTCCGCGGAACTGCTCTGGCAGCGCGCCGCGGAATATCGGGAACTCGGCGCGCTCGATTCGGCGGCCAGCGACTTGCGCGAGGCGATTGCCTTGCAGCCTGACTTCCTGACAGCCCGGGCGGATCTTGGCCGGGTCCAGCTCCGGCAGGGAAAGACTGCCCTTGCCCTGGAGACATTGAATGAAGCCGTATCGTCGGCCAGCGACGAACCGTCCCGCGCCCCGCTCTATCTCGCGCGCGCCGAAGTTCACGCCGACCGCGGGGAACTCGCCGCCGCCGCCGAGGACTGCAAGCGGGCCATCGGGGCCTGTCCGGAATCCGAACCCGACTGGTACCTGCTCCGCGGCCAAATGCTCCTGCGGCTCGGCAAAGCCCGGGAAGCAGCCGCCGGACTTAAACAGGGTTTCGACCAGACGGGCAGCGTCGTTCTCGAAGCGGAGTGGATCGACGCGATGCTCGACGCCGGCCAGGCGCGGACGGCGCTCGACCACATCGAACCGTCGCTTGCTCTATCGCGCTGCCAAAGCTCGTGGCTCATCCGCCGCGCCCGCGCCCGCCTGGCGCTCGGCCAAACGGCCCGCGCCCGCGGCGACCTCCATGCGGCCGTGACCGAAATCAACGGGCGCCTCAGCCTGGTGCATCCGGAGATGACGTTGCTGTTGGATCGGGGCCTGGCGCTGGCGTTGCTCGGCGACTCCACGGGAGCAGGCCGCGACCTGGCCGCCGCCCGCAAAGCCGGGGCGGACGCCTCGGCGGCGTGGCGGCTGGAAACGCAGCTTGCCGCAAAGCCGCGACGAGGCAACGAAGAGACACGAATTTCACGAATTGACGCGAACTGAAGTGACCGTTGAGTGGCGCGAATGCTTTGTAGTCGCTGACTGGTCACTTCGCTCCAATTCGCATGATCTTATACTCCGTTGCTCATGGCTTCTTTCGTGATAATTCGTGAAATTCGTGTCGCCTATTGCGCCGGGAACGTGGCGCTCAGCCTTCGTGCGCCATGAGCCTGCCGGACCCATTTCGCGTCGCGATCATCAGCGACCTTCATTACGGCAGTCCCGTTGAAGCCGCGCGGGGTCACACGTTCCTCAATCGCATCCAAAATCCCCTCCGCCGCTGGCTCGTGAAGCAGCAACGCCACTGGATTTGGCTGCGCGAGCCGTGGGCGCACAACCACCTCCTCGATCGCTTCATCGCCGAAGCCGCCACCGCCCACCTCGTAGTGGCCAACGGTGATTACTCCTGCGATAGTGCTTATGTGGGAGTCATGGACGAGCCGGCGTTCCAAAGCGCGGCCGACTGTTTGCAAAAGTTGCGCGCTGCATTCGGCGGGCGTCTGCTGGCAGTCGTCGGCGATCATGAGCTGGGCAAAATGATGCTCGGCCAAAAGGAAGGCGGCTTGCGTCTGGCCAGCTATGCGCGGGCGACCCGCGAACTGGCGCTGGAGCCGTTCTGGCAATCGCGGGTCGGCAAGTACGTTTTCCTCGGGGTGACCTCGACGCTGCTGGCGCTGGCTCTCTTTGAATCCGAGGCGCTGCCGGAGGAACTGCCCGAATGGCGCCGGCTGCGCGAGCAGCACCTTGAATCCGTGCGCCGCGCCTTCGACTCAATCCGGGACGGCGAGCGAATCCTGCTGTTCTGCCACGATCCCTCCGCGCTTCCATTTCTTTGGCGCGAGGAGAGCGTGCGGGCCAGGCTGCGGCAGGTCGAGCGGACCATTGTCGGCCATCTCCATTCCAAGTGGGTGATGCGCCAGGCCCGGTGGCTGTCCGGCATGCCGCGGATCACATTCTTCGGCCATACACCGCGCCGGCTCAGCACGGCCCTCCGCGAGGCGCGGCACTGGGCCGACTTCAAAATTCTGCTCTGCCCTTCACCCGCGGGACTCCAGCTCTTCAAGGACGGTGGTTACCTCACCGCCAGCATCGATCCGTCCGGCCGTCGTCCGGCGGCGTTCGAGTTCCATCCCTTCCGCTGGGAATCGCGCGAGGCGAAGGTGCCTTCGCTTCGGCCCAAGTGAGCAATCCGAAACCCTAACCTCAAGGGCTGAAAGCCCTTTTGCGGCTACCCCGCCAGATTGCCCGCCGCGTCAAATTTCATATCTTCGCAGTTGTCCTCTATTTCGAGGTCCGTTCGCCCACGAACTTCGTCCAAAAACGCTTCCGACGCCTGAAGGCGTTCCAGGCTCAACGTGTCCGTGATTCGCGCGACCTTGGCCCGGCCCGTGTCAGCGATGGCCAGCGACTCCAGCGCGCGGACGACGCACTCGCGATCCGACTCGAAGTGGATCGGCACTTTCACGCTCTGCAAGGAGAGGGCCGTGAGCGCGTTCATGAACGTCACGCGCTCGTCCATCGCTCGCACGAGCCGCGTTGTCGTGAAGTCCGCCAGCCCCACGCCCACGGCGTTGCCGTGCGATTCGGGCGTCAGATCGCGCACGAAGAGCCGGCGGACCACCGGCTTGGCCTTCTGAGCGCCCGGCAACGCCGAGGCGCCGTGGATGCCGCGGCCCGTCACGTTGGGGTCCATGCCGGCGCCGCTGATGTTTTTGCCGAGGCGGTCGACGATGAGCAGGTCAATGTCGTCGAACGGAATCCTGGGCATGAGCCGGCGGGCGTCGCGAAACAACTCCGGCTCGCGCGCTTCGATTTCATGCGGCAACAGCACCTCCAACCGGGCCGTGTCGTGAAATTGGTTCTCGACGACCGCAACGCCGCACAATACAGGCGCGGTGGCCAGCGCCACGCGGGCGGCCGTCGACAGCACCCGCTCATAACCGAGGCGCATCGCGGCGGCGTGAAAGTTGGCGGCGCCGGCTCGTTTCCCAAGTCCTACGACCATCATTTTGAGAAGGCCGCTGCCAAGGGTTTCGGAATGGAAATCGGTGTGCGGCTTGACCCGGTTCACGACCACGACGCCGTCGGCGCGGAAAGCCTCCGCGCTCCAGAGCACTTCGACGCCGTCGGCGGTGGCGCCAAGGCGCTCGACGTCCATCGCGGCGCGAATCGGCGCGCCCATTCGCTGCTCGGTCACACCGTAATCAGCGAGCAATCGCACCTGCCCCTCCGGCGTCGCCCCGCCGTGGCTGCCCATGGCCGGCACGATGAACGGCGCGGCCCCAGCCTGGCGCAATTCCTGGGTGACCGCCCCGATCAACTTGTCCAGATTCGCGATGCCTCGGCTGCCGACGGCCACTGCGACCCGTGCTCCCGGTTTCACTTTTGGGCGCACTCGTTCGAACTCCCGCCCCAATGTCCCCACGACGTCCACGGGCTCGGAGGGGAGGAATTTCTGGCGTACTTGGATAAAGCGAGGCAAAGCGACCGTGGTCATGCGCGGTGAAGATACCAAGCCCACGGCGCTTCACAAGCGCGGCCGGGACGGCGTCTGCCTTCTGGAGTAGGGCAGGCGTCTCGCCTGCCCAGCGCCTAAGGCGCTTTCCCGTTTGGCCGCTACGCGGCCAGGGCAGGCGAGACGCCTGCCCTACTTGCCGCTGTGGCAGTTACCACTGGCAATGATGCTGTAACCACTTCAAGCTGCAGGATGTCATCAGGTTGAACCCGGGTTCGAACGCCTCGGGGCGTTCGCTAACAGGCTCGAAGCCTGTCCTTCGGCAGGACACGATGAACTTGCCTTTCTATTCGACAGCCCCTCAACTCTCGGAAATCGTTTCCAGTTTCATGAGACCGCTTCAAAGTCTTCCCTTCGCCCTTTGCTCAATTCTGGCCATCGGGGCGGGCGCCGCCCAGACCGACGTCAGAACACCCCGCAAGCCTGTTATCAACGAATACCAGGGTGTCAAGGTCACCGACGATTACCAGTGGCTCGAGGACGCGAAGGCCGCGGACACGCGGGAGTGGACCGCCCGGCAGAACGTCCGCACGCGGGCGTGGTTGGATGCCCGGCCAATCCAATCCCGCCTGGTCGACGAACTGGAGGATTACTACGAGGAAGCTTCCGCCAACTACTTCGCCCTCTCCTATCGCACGGGCATCAACTTCATGCTCCGTTTCAAGCCCCCGCAGCAGCAGCCGGTGCTCATCTGGTCTCGATCCCTGACCCGCGTCGACGAAACGAACATTGTCGTCGATCCGAACAAGCTCAATACCAACGGCACGACGACCATCGACTGGTACGTTCCCTCGCCTGACGGCAAGCTCGTGGCTGTCTCGTTGTCGGAGAAGGGCAGCGAGGACGGCACGCTTCACTTCTTCGAGACCAAGGACGGCAAGGAACTGACCAACCGCGTGCCGCGCGTGCAATATCCGACCGCGGGGGGCAGCGTGGCGTGGGCGGCGGACGGTTCGGGAGTCTTCTATACCCGATTCCCGCACAAGGGTGAACGGCCGCCCGCCGACGAGAACTTCTTTCAGCAGGTCTATTTTCATAACCTCGGCACGCCGTACACCGAGGACAGCTATGAGATTGGCAAGGAATTCCCGCGCATCGCGGAAATCGATCTGCACTCCAGCCCGGATGGCCACCTCATCCTCGCCACGGTCGAGAACGGCGATGGTGGCGATTACAACCATTGGTTGCGGATGGCCGACGGGGCGTGGAAGCAACTCTCGAAATTCGAGGACGCCATCAAGTTCGCGACGTTCAGCGAGGATCGAGCGCTGTATTTGCTGTCGCGCAAGGACGCCCCGCGCGGGAAGATCCTCCGCCTGGCGCTCGATGCCGCGCCGCTTACTGTCGCCAGCGCAACGACATTCCTGGCCGAGGGCGAGGCCGTCATCGAAACTTTCACCGCCTCCACAAATGGCCTTTATGTGAAGGAACTCGTCGGCGGTCCTTCGCAGATTACTTACTTCGATCTTTCAGGGAAGCTTCGCCGCAAAGTGGCTTTTAAGGAGCCAGTGACCATCCAGGAGATGCTGGTCCGGCACGGCGAGGACCTGACGTTCCGCAGCGTGAGTTACACCCTGCCTTCCTCGTGGCAATACTACTTCCCCGATACCAATCGCATCTTCCGGTCGGGCCTTTTCGCGAGGTCACCGGTCGCGTTCGACGACATCGAGGTTGTGCGAGAGTTCGCCGTGAGCAAGGATGGCACGAAAGTTCCCCTCAACATCCTCCGCAAAAAGGGGACGAAACTCGACGGCAACAACCCGACGATTCTTTACGGCTACGGTGGTTACGGCATCAGCCTCGCGCCCAGTTTCTCCGTCTCCAGGCGCATCTGGTTCGATGCTGGCGGCGTCTACGCCATTGCCAACCTGCGCGGCGGGAACGAATTCGGCGAAGCATGGCACAAGGCCGGCAGCCTGACGAAGAAGCAAAATGTGTTCGACGATTTCATCGCGTGCGCCGAGCACCTCATCCGCTCGAATTACACGAACCCCAAAAAGCTGGCGATTCAGGGCGGCAGCAATGGCGGTCTGCTCATGGGGGCGGCGCTCACCCAACGGCCGGATTTGTTCCAGGCCGTCGCGGCGCACGTGGGCATCTACGACATGCTGCGCGTTGAGTTGGAGCCGAATGGCGCGTTCAACGTGACCGAGTTCGGCAGTGTGAAGGACAAAGCGCAGTTCGATGCACTGTTTGGCTACTCGCCATTTCACCACGTGAGGAATGGCGTGGCGTATCCGGCTGTGCTGTTGACGACGGGCGAGAATGACGGCCGCGTGAACCCCTATAATTCAAAGAAAATGGCCGCGCGCCTCCAGGCCGCCACGCGCTCCAGGCGCCCCATTCTCCTGCGCACAAGCGCCAGCGCCGGACACGGCATGGGCAGCTCACTGCGCGACAAGGTGGCGGAGGAGGCGGATGTCTGGACGTTTCTCATCGACCAGCTTGGCGCCAGCATCGAGCCGTGGTTCGGCGGGTCGCCCGTCGAGCGCGGGCCGTGGTCCGGCGCCATCACGCCCGCGTCCGCGGTGGTGAAGGCCAAGCTTCGCGATCCCGGCGCCCGCGCCCGGCTCGTCGTGAGCCGGAATCCTGCCTTGACGAGAGCGACCCGGACCCCGGCGCAAATCTCCAGCTTCGAGAGCGGCCGGATTGTTGCCTTCGCCCTGAACAATCTGGAGCCTAATACGGATTATTATTATGCCCTCGAAGTGGAGGGCGAAGTGGTCCGGGACAAGCCCGGGCACCTTCGCACGTTTCCGCCGCCCGGCCCGGCCTCGTTCACTTTCGCCTTCGCTTCCTGCGGGGAAACCGGCTCGACCAATGCCAGCTACGAGATGATTCGCCGGCACGCGCCGCTGTTCTACATGAACGACGGCGATTTCCATTACAAGAACATCAAGGACGACAGCGTGCGCCGCTTTCGGCGGGCCTACGACCGCGTGCTCAAATCACCCGTCCAGGCGCAGCTCTATCGCGACGTCCCGTTCGTTTACATGTGGGACGATCACGACTTCGGTGGTGACAACGCCAATCGCAAGGCCGGCTCGCACACCGCGGCGCGCGTCGCCTACGGCGAATACGTCCCGCACTATCCGCTGGCGGCCGGCGGCGGCGACGCGCCCATCTACCAGTCCTTCGCCGTGGGCCGCGTGAAGTTCATCCTCACCGACCTGCGGTCCGAGCGCGATCCCGCCGACCAGAAGGACGACGAGAAAAAGTCGATGATGGGGGCCAATCAGAAGGAGTGGTTCAAGAACGAACTGCTGGCGGCCAATGGCCGTTACCCGCTGATCTTCTGGGTCAGTTCGGTGCCATGGATTGGCACGGCGGGCTCCAACTATTATCGCGTTTCAACCAATTACTTCGGCTACATCCACCACACGAACATCACCGAAGCCATGCGCCCGCCGCCGCGAGAACGGCGCAATCCCGACGGCGCTGACCAAACCGACGGCACGGACGCCAAGGAGGGCGAAGGCGCCGACCGTGCCGGCCGCCGCGGCGGTGGCCGGGGGGACTTCGCCGGCTTCGGCGAACGAGGCGGCGGCACCAATCGTTTTGGAGGGCGGGGGTTTGGGTTCGGCCGCCGTCGATATCCATTCGGGGAAGACCACTGGAGTGTTTTCTCCGCCGAGCGCAAGGAAATCGCCGATTTCATCAAAGAGCACAACATCCGAGGTCTGGCGATTTTGCACGGAGACTCCCACATGCTCGCCGCGGACAACGGGCAATTCAGCGATTACGCCACCAATGGCGGCGTCCGCATCCCGGTGATGTGCGCCGCTCCGCTCGACCAAACCTCGAGCATCAAGGGCGGCCCTTACAGCCAGGGGGTCTACCGCGTGAAAAAGGGCGAAGGCTGTTTCGGGTTGGTGACCGTGACCGATGAGGGCGGCCCGATAGCCGTCCGGTTCAGCGGGCGGAACAATCGGGACGAGGAAAAGATTTCCCTGGAGTTTAGCGTGGCCGTCGCGAGTCAATGACCAGCGCAGCCACCTCCGCGGACCGAATTTCATTCATTCAACCAATTTTTCGACCTGGTTGAAAATCTCGCGCACCTCAGAAGTCGTCCAAGTTTCCTTTCCATAAAACTCCCCATGTGGCAACGATGACATGTAACTTTTTGGGATAACACTGCCGAATGCCTGAAGCTTGGTGACGACCGATTGCAGAAAGACGCGGAACAGACGCCGTTGTGCTGCAGAGGGGAAAAAGCCTCCCAGTTCAATAACAGTGGTGATCCCATAGTAGTGTGCTCGTTCCAGAATATGCTTCCTCAGCGGCTGTATGGCCGTCTGTAATTCCGAAGATTCAGGTAGCTCCTCACTCTCCTTAGCGATGATGGCACACACCACGCCCAAGTAAGAGTCTCGGACGCGAACTACCCTGTCTTCGCATTTGAAAAAGGAATGGCCCATGGGGGATTTACCGAATTTCCATGCCCATGCCGATAGGGATTTTCATTATCGCGCCTTAATCTGGGTCCACACCTCGTCGTAAAAGCTGGTTCTAGAGCCGAGATCTTCGAGGAACTCGAGTTTGGCCATGACCTCGGGCGGGGGATAAATGGTGGGATCCTTAAGGTCCTCAGTATTGATGAACGGTTTGGCGGCCTGGTTGGGAGAGGCGAACTGGGTGAAATTCGAGATCCGCGCGGCGACCTTCGGGTCCAGGGTGAAGTTAATGAACTTTTCCGCCAGGTCGCGGTGGGGCGCCTTTGCACAAACGACGAGGTTATCCAGCCAGATCTGGCTTCCCTCTTGCGGGATAATGAACGTCGTGGCCTTGTCATCATCCATGCCGCGAGCCGCTTCGCCGCTGAAGACGATGGCGGCTTTAACGGATTTGCCGAGGACCTTCTTCATCCCGCCCACCGAATTATCGAATCCCTGGCAGCGTTTCTTGGCCGCAAGAATGAGGTCCCGTGCGGCCTTGAGTTGTTCCGGATCGGTGCTGTTGAGGCTGTGCCCCTGATACTTGAGGGCCGCGCCGACCAAATCGCGCGCGCCGTCAATGAGCACGAAAGGCCCGGGCTGGAGTTTCGGATCGAACACCAGCCCCCACGTCGGCGGAAGCCGTCCGCCCGGCGACGGACGGACATAGATGCCCAGAGTTCCCCACTGGTAGGCGACGGTGAACTGGTTGCTTCGATCATAAGGCGGGCTGAGGAACCTTGGGTCGAGGTTTTTGAGATTCGGAATGTTCTCGTGCCGCAGCGGGGCGATGAGTTGAAGTTTGATCAGCCCCTCCACCTTGTGGTCGGGCGGGACCACGACGTCGTATCGAGAGGCGCCGCCGCCCTGGAGCTTCGCCATCATCGCCGCCTCGTCGTCGTAGAGGTCGAGGGTGACCTTGCACTCGAACTTCTTCTCGAAGTCGGCGACAACTTTGGGATCGATGTATTCGCTCCAGATGAAAAGGTTGAGCGGCTGGGGCGCGGCCAATGCCGGCCACGCGCCCGGGAGCAGCAGGAGACTGAGGAAAAGTTTGAGATTCATGCGAAGCTGCCGTTAAGGCTATCGTGGGCCAACGGCGATGCCAAGCTGCAGAGTTCGGGCCAGACTGGGCGGGGCGCATCCCAACGCCTACCCTGGCTTCCGAGTGCGTATGATTGGTCCCGTGTCAGGAGGCTAACCACCGCCCGTATTCGTCATGGGGCCCAATCCAAAACCATGTCACCGTGCCTTCGGATTCGATACCGACCGCTCGATAACTCCGCCCCACTCGAGCCACCCAGTAGTTCTGCACTTTTTTGAAATGCAGCGACGGATGCCAATGGTCCGCCACCCAGAGCCGATAATTCTTGTCTGCCAGTCTTTGAATCTCGGTTGGAAGCTGATAGTAATGGCGCCAAAATCGGCTGGAGGCGCGGGACCTCATTGTGGGAAAGGCCGACTCTTGCCTTCCCGATGTTCCCGCAAGGCTTCCTCGGCGAACTTATCCAGTTTGCCGGCCCGAATGTCCTCCTCAATCTGGTGGTCCCACTGGTCGGCATGCCGCTGGATGAGCCACTCGGAGAGCTTCCAAAAGTCATCCTCGTGCAATTGCTCGATCGCTCGCTTGATGTCTTGCACCGTGTTCACTTCATTTACCATAATGGCATTATGCAGCTTTTTCAACGCTCGACCTTTCACCATCGTCCGTCCGGTGCCCGCGGTTTGAGGCGCGGCGGCCCGTTTTTATCCGCCCACCGCAGTGCCTGGACACCCGGCGGGCGGGCGTATTCGGATCGTTGCGAATCCTCTAAACTGGCTTAGACTCCTGCTCCGACACC
>DASTLJ010000291.1:0-2353 GCA_035715125.1 Verrucomicrobiia bacterium | reverse complement strand
CGGCGCGGGGATTTCGCAATGTCATCCTGCTCACGCTCGGCACCGGCGTGGGCGGTGCGATCATCGCCGATGGGAAATTGCTGCGCGGCGCGTTCGGCAAGGCGGGGCACCTGGGCCACCTCTGCCTCGACCCGCGTGGGCCGCCGGACGTTTGCGGCATGCCCGGCAGCCTCGAAGTGGCCATCGGCAATTGCACCATCGTCCGGCGCACCGGCGGCCGCTTTCAAACAACCCACGACCTGGTGGCAGCCGCTTCCGCCGGCGACGCGTTGGCCAGGGACATTTGGCTCGGTTCCGTGCGCGCGCTGGCGTGCGCGATTGGTTCCTTCGCCAACATTATCGATCCCGAAGCGGTCATCATCGGCGGCGGCATCGCGCGCTCTGGTGACGCGCTCTTCGAGCCGCTGCAACGATTCCTCGATGAAGTGGAATGGCGTCCCGGGGGCGGGCGTGTGAAGTTGCTGCCGGCCGCGCTGGGCGAACTGGCCGGGGCGTACGGCGCCGCGTTCAACGCACTGCGCGGCGAAGCCGCGGTTTGACAACCACTAATCTGCCCTAATCTGCGTTAATTCTTATGGGTTTGGGAGCGTACGCCGGTCCTGCGTCCCGGAGGGACAGGATGACAATAGCCCAGCGTTTCAACGCTGGGAACACTGCGATAGATCCTCAAGTCCTGGAGGGACGGCCGAAAGGTCCTGCGGTATGTTCGCCGCTCGGTTCGGCCGTCCCTGCGGGACTTGCACCACTCTTTGCCTCCAACCCAGCGTTGAAACGCTGGGCTATTATCCGATGTCCCTCCGGGACAGGAGCGGGCAAGCTCATTCGTGTCTATTCGTGTCCATTCGTGGTTTTCCAACCCGAGCATTTTCGTTAGACTGCTCGCGCGATGAGCCCGAGCGCCGATTACCTCCATCACTGCCGCGAACTGCTTTCCACCGTCGAGCGCCAGCAGCCCGCCATCGGGCAGGCGGCGGACTGGTTCGCGGCGACGATCCTGGCCGGACGCATGGTGCATCTGTTTGGCTCGGGACACAGCCGCATCCTCGTCGAAGAAATGTGGCCCCGCTATGGATCATTCCCCGGCTTCAATCCCATCGTCGAACTCTCATTAAGTTTCCACAACCTCGTCGTCGGTGCGAACGGCCAGCGCCAGGCGATGTTCCTCGAAAACGTTTCCGGGCTAGCGGAACGCATCCTGCGGAACTTCGACTTCTCGACGCAGGACTCCGCGCTCGTCGCCTCGTCGAGCGGCTGCAGCGTTGTGCCAGTGGAAATCGCCGAGGGCTTTCGCCGGCGCGGCGTGAAGGTCGTCGCCATCCTCAGCCGCCGCCACTCCGAAGCCAGCAAGAGCCAGCGCGCGGATGGGAAGAAACTCCAGGACTTCGCCGACCTGGTGCTCGATACGGGCGCGCCACCTGGCGACGCGATGGTGAAAGTAGACGGCCTCGACACTCCGGTCGCGCCCGGCTCGACCATCGGCGGTTGCCTGCTGGTGAACTCCATCAAAGCCGAAGTGGCCGCCCGCCTCACGCGCGCCGGCCAGCCGCCGACGGTGCTCACGGCTGGCGCGCTTGTCGGCTCGCAACGCGCGACAGAGTTGTTCGAGTCCGCCTATGACGAACATGCGCGCCGGCTCGCGAAGCTCTACGAGGGGATAGGGAAGAAGGTATGAGGTATGAGGTATGAGGTATGAAAGGGAAGGCATAAAGGTATGAAAGATGAAAAGCCACGACAGGATTTGCGACTGCGCACAAAGCGCTTTGCGCTGCGGATCATCAAGATGTGCGAAGCATTACCGAATTCACGGACCGGGAGGATTCTTGGCGACCAGGTTTTTCGTTCCGGAACTTCTGTCGCCGCCAACTACCGCGAAGCATTTCGAGCGCGCTCGCGGGCTGAATTCATCTCTAAGTTGGGTGACTGCCAGAAGGAACTTGAAGAAACGATTCTATGGATTGAACTCCTCGGCGACAGCGGCACGGTCAAGCCGTCAAAGCTCAGCCTATGATTGCGCGAAGCGGATGAACTCATGGCCATCTTCAGCGCAATGGTCAAGTCCAGCCGTAATGGTAGTTGAATCCATACCTCATACCTCATACCTCATACCTCCTCCCCCATGCCTTCCCCTCCTCTCCGAACGACCGTCATCGGCAGCTACCCGTTCCCCAGTTGGCTGGAATTCGCTTCGTCGCACCTCGACCAGTTCGGCCAGGCCGACCGGGCCGAGTTGATCGACGATGCCGTGACCGTCGCCGTGCGCGACCAGCTTGATGCCGGCCTCGATGTCATCAGCGACGGCGAACAGACGCGGCTGGATTTCAATCTTAGCTTCTACGGCTTCCTCGAAGGCATC
>DASTLJ010000290.1:0-8366 GCA_035715125.1 Verrucomicrobiia bacterium | reverse complement strand
GCGATTTCCACGGGCGCTGTTGAACCAGAGTTCACCGCCGACCAATTCGTGCCGTTCCAACCCGCCAGGCCGCTCGCGGGAACTTCGCCGGCCTGGACAAAACTGCCTGCCACCAACAGTTCATCCCCGTTTCTGAGCAAGCTCCGCACCGCGGGCGGCGGCGCCAGCGCGACCCGGCCGGTCACGCCGTCACCCACCGGGGACCAGCCCGTGCCGTTCCACCGCGCCAGATTGGTGGCGGCCACATCGCCCGCCTTCGCAAAGTCGCCGCCGACGATCAAATCTCCGCCGTCGAGCAAGAGCGCGGAGACCGGTGGCGGACGGAATCGGACGATGGTTGAAGCCCGGCCGCTAAGGCCGCCTCCCAACGGTGTCCACGCCGCGCCATTCCAGCGCGCGACATTCGTGGCGTTGGCGCCGCTGGCAGTGTTGAACCGGCCACCGGCGTAGAGTATGCCCCCGCCCGCCGCGAGGGCGTAAACCGGTCCGTTCACTCCACCTCCCAATGGTGTCCAGGCCACGCCATTCCAGCAGGCCAGATTACTGGCGACGATGCTCCCCGCGGTCGTGAAGGCACCGCCGGCGTAAAGCTTCCCGTTGTCGGCCGCCAGCGCGTAGACCGGACCGGCGATTCCCTGGCCGAATGGCAGCCACTGCACTCCATTCCACCGCGCGACGTTCGCGCCCCCGCCCAGATTGAACTGGCCGCCAGCCACCAACTGGCTTCCAAACTGGCAGAGCGCGTAAACCGGCCCATTCAGCCCGCTTCCCAACGACGACCAATCCAGACCCTCCCAGCGCGCGACGTTCGCTATTGCCCGCCCTCCGGCTGCAGTTAACCCGCCCGCCACATAAACCGTCGAGCCCGTGACGGCCAGAGCGGAAACCGTATCGCCGACGCACGCGACGGTGCATTTCAGCGGCCCGCTCAGCCCCAGCCCGCCTCCGCCGGAGACCACGTTCCACGCCGTGACATCCCAGCGAGCGAGCGCGCTCGGACGAAGCGCATTCGTGAACAGGAACGACCCTCCAACGAGCAGTCGGCCGCCGCTGATGGCCAAGGCGTTCACTTCGCCCTCGACGTCCTCGATCCCCCCGGCAAATTCCGACCAGCTCGAGCCATTCCAACAAGCGAGATTAGTCGCGGAACCCTCTCCGGCTGAGATAAACCGCCCGCCGACGAACAAATCGTTGACGTTCACCTCCAGCGCCGTCACCGGAAGGTCGCCGAAGAACCGCCCCAGTCCATTGCCCAGCTCCGACCACTGTCCGTCCCAGCGCGCGATGTTTGCGACGCCCACGTTGCCAGCCGTCCTAAAACCGCCGCCCACGTACAGATCGTCTCCCCGCACGGCCAGTGCAGTGACTTGCGGCAGGTAATCGTGGTCATCCACTCCGCCCCCCACATCCGCCCAGTCCAAGCCGTCCCATCGGGCCAGGCAACTGACGTTGACGCCGCCGGCGTCGGTGAAGAATCCGCCCGCGAACACCTCCGTGCCACGGGTGGCGAGGGCGAACACCCAGGCGGCGTAAGGATCGTTGCGCAGCCCGGTGCCGAGGGCCGACCAGCTCAAGCCGTCCCAGCGGGCGATGTTGGCCGCCGCGACGCCGCCGGCATCGGTGAATTCGCCGCCCGCGTAAAGCGCGCCAAACGCGTCCACGGCGAGCGCTTCCACCCGCGCGCCGGCGATGCCGCTGCCCAACGCTGACCATTCGCTGCCGTCCCACCGGGCGATGAGACTCGCATCAATCGCATCAAGGGCGCCGGCCTTCGTGAACGTGCCCGCCGCAATAACATCCGTTCCCCACACGGCGATGGCGTTGACGCGGCCGTTGACGCCGCCGCCCATCGGCACCCAGTTTGTCCCGTTCCAATGGGCAATGTTGTTGACGATCACACGATCGGCCGAAGTGAACTCTCCACCGGCGTAGATCTCCGTGTCGCGCGTGGCGACGGCGTGGACTTCGCCGTGAATTCCGGGCAGGTGGAAGCGCGTATCCCAGATGCCGTTGTTGCCGCGTGCCGCGAGCGCGGCACCGAGGAACAAGCCGGAGCCGGACCGCAGCAAGCATCGGCACGCGCGGCGGCCTGGAATAAACCACGGAAGGGCCATCGCGGCCGGGTCTGCTGGTTAAGATGATGCGCAGGACGGAACCGGCGGCCGTCAGGCGACCTGTCCCGGCTTCCGTCCTGCGCCCGAGTCTACGTGCCTACAGTTACTGCACGGTGATGCGGAACATGGTGTCGATCGTCGTTCCACCAAACTCGGTGAACGTGCCACGCACGCGGATGGTGTGCCCTCCCGGCGAGAGCGGGTTCAGGAGCAGATAGACCCCGGCATCCACCGCTTGGGCAGTCGTTCCGGCCGGCGCGTTAATGCCCTGGGATTGGAGCACATTGTCATCGGGCAGCGTGAACTCGAACAAGGGCGATTGAACGCGATAAGTTTCCAGGCTGTTCACCGGCGCGGAGTCGATGCTGGCGGACAGGCCTGACGTATTGTCGATATGACCGTTCGCGCATACGCTCAACTCGAGTTGGGTATCCCCATGAAACGGGTCGGGCTCGATGGTCGAGCATTCGGCGTTGACAACGGGGACGAAGATCGCCGTCCCGCTGGGGATGGTGATGTCAATCGTGGTGGTTGTTGGCGTGGTACTTCCTGGCGCGGGCGAAAGGTACACCACGTTATTACTGAGAACGGCGCCACCGGTCAGGAGCGGGTGCTGGCCGTTCACGACCGGGATGCTGTACATAATCTGCCACCATTGGGCTTCCCGATCTCCGTAGCTGTCGCCACGATAGTGCCCGTCCGGTTTGACAATGCCCTGATTGGGATTGCGACTGGCGGCCATTGCCAGGTTCCCGGCCAGGAACAGCGCCAAGGAGGTGATGGCCAGGCATGACTTCAACACGTTGACCGTCCTACTAACGTTTGTTGTTGATTTCATAACTTCTCTGTTTTGCTTTTTGTTTTGGTTTTTTTGTTTTGTTTACCGCTGCCGGACGGAGACCGGTACACGGTACACCATCCGGCAACACTCGTTGATGCGCGATGCGCGCTTAACCGACCGTGAGAAAATAAATGACGTCCACGCCGAACTCGAAGTCCCCGAGGCGGGCGGTTGAACCAAAGCGGAGGGTGTGCTGCCCTTTGGTCAGCGGAGCCAGCATCAGCCAATACCCCGCGACCACCGCCGGCTGAGGCCCGCCCGTCAGACATGGATCGAACGCCAGCAAGCTCGGATGTTTCGTAAACATCATCATGGTCGAATGCGTCCGGTAGTCCCACAAATTCTGGATGGGCACACCGTCCAGTTCGGCAAATAGTTCTGTCGCCATATCGCTGATGGCTTCGGCGCTTTCCGTCAGGAATTCCTCGAGCGTCTGGCCGGGAGCCGGCTGGATGTCCGGTTCCGGGCAGGAGTAGTCGTTGAAGACGTTGAAGAGCGGGAAGAAAATTCGCTTGCCAGCCGGAATCGTGATGGACCGTTCGGCCGAGCCGTCTAATGTGTCCGCGAGGAACCAGACCGGCCCCTTCTGGCCGGCGCTGCCATAGGCGCCCGTCGGATCGGTCATGGGATTTTGTTCCAATGGAAACTGGAGCGCCCAGGACCACCACGCCGCGGCCCAATCGCCGTAGGTCCTGCCGTACGGCGCTGGAGCAGGCGGAAGGACTTGCGGATTGGGGTTGCGCCCCGTCATCGCGGTCAGCAACAGAACCACAACCGCGGACACCGCCGAGTTGAGGGCACAGGCGCGGATCGTTTTCGCGCCCGGAGCAGGCCTGCTCTTCATAGCTCATTCCTTTCCGCTGGCAATGTCGTGCTCATGAGTTACAAGAACTTGCTTTCACTTTTTCTACCACGAGTGCTTACGCTTCCGTATCAGTCTGAAGATCCAAAGATTCCTCGCCGTGCCTTTTGATCGAGCCTGGGGTGTAAGCGCAGACACAACGAGTCGGTCCGACAGACCTTCGTCCAGCCGATATGATTGCCCCAGACGGGCAACCCCTGAATGCGAACTGGTTGGTGTCGCTTTCACCGCTTTACAAGTGATTCTCCGGCGCAAATGGAAACCTCCTTTTTATGAGAACGAATTCCATCTCTCGTCCAGCTACCCTTTCGCGGCATCTTCCATTTTGACGCCCGGCCAACTCGTGAAAACTTCTGCCGGCACACGGCCGCCGCCGCGACGTAATTTCCGGCCCGTCTCAATTCCTCGCTTCGTCTCGACAGGGAAATCCCTGATTTCCGAAAAAGCCAAGTCGTCCAGGCACTGCCAATGCGGAACGGTGGCGGACGCACGTTCGGGACTCGTTGTCCTGGCACGCATCGCATCGACCTGCCTCTCTCGTGGCCCGACTTTTCACCTAATTGTTGCCGGCGCGCCATTTGAACGCCAAGTGCTTTGGCCAGGTTGGGCGTGGAAACCGACGAACGACAATTGACCAACAAACCCGACAGACCGCGCGGACAACTTATGAACCCGGAACTTTTAAAGGGGGTCGAGCTGAGTGAGGCAGGCCGAACCACAATACGACGTGGAACAGCAGGAATGCCTCCGTTGGGAAACGGGGTGGCGGCGCCGAAGTTTTGGCGCTGCCGCCCTTACCCCGGCGTGGCTGGGTTGCCGTTGAGTTGAGGCCGAACAGAAATGCCGGTCGCGACATTCTCGCTCCTACTCTCACTCATACTTTTACTCTTAATCTTACTCTTACTCTTAATCTAATCTTATCTTTTACTCTCACCAGGATTTAAGGGGAGGAGTAA
Source organism: Verrucomicrobiia bacterium (assembly GCA_035715125.1). Taxonomy (GTDB): domain Bacteria; phylum Verrucomicrobiota; class Verrucomicrobiia; order Limisphaerales; family JADJPG01; genus DASTLJ01. The sequence continues at coordinate 3,593 of DASTLJ010000290.1, read as the reverse complement.
GATTAAGATTAAGCATAAGTGAAATGATTAGCGTTCGACAATTCACCCGCCGCCCGCATGAAGGCTGAACGCCTGCGCATCCGTCTCACCGAGGCTGCCGAGACGCCCATCGACCTGACATTTTGTGCCAGCCTGACCGAACACCTGCCGCGGCTGCTGCCCGAAGTCGTGCGGAAAAAGCTCCAGCGCGGCGCCATCGACCTGGCGAGTGTGGCAGCGCTGGCCGAAGCGCACGATTACGCGCCCGGCGAGCTGTTTCGCTTTTCCGAAGGCGCGCGCGTGCTGCGGGCCTGGCTCGAATGAATCCGTCGCCGGCCACGCTGGAAAGCCGACGCAGAGGCCGAGGGCAATCCCCCTCCGTCACCAGAACGTCACGTGACCTGCGATGGTTCCGCTGCGATCCTGAGGCGCATGCCTGAACCCAATGGCAAAGCCGAGTATCTGGTGGGCGTCGACTTCGGCGGCACCAAGATTTACGCGGGCGTCTTCGATACAAAGCTGTCTCTGATCGGCAGCGCCAAGTTCAGCACCAAACCACAGCGCGGCGCCGGAGCGGTCATCGAGCGCATCGGCCGCTGCGTGCGCGACGCGGTGGACGAATGCGACCTGACGCTCAAGCAGGTCAAGGCGGTCGGCGTCGGCGCCCCGGGCGTGGTTGATCCCGAGTCGGGCAGGGTCCTGGTGGCGCCGAATCTGGATTGGAAAGACGTGCCGTTGCAAAAGGAACTCCAGAAGGATCTCGACCTGCCCGTCTTCGCCGACAACGACTGTAATCTCAGCACGCTGGCCGTGCACGCGCACGAGCTTCATGGCAAGCCGCGGCATTTGGTCGGCATTTTTGTCGGCACCGGCATCGGGGGCGGATTGATTATCAATGGCGAACTCTACGGCGGCGCCAGCAACGCCGCGGGCGAGATTGGCCATATGGTTATCCAGATCGGCGGCCCGAAATGCTCCTGCGGCAACGAAGGCTGCTTCGAGGCGCTCGCCAGCCGCACCGCCATCTTCCGGAAGATTCTCGCCGCCGTGAAGCAAGGCCAGAAGACTGTGCTCACCGAAGCCCTCGGCGACGACCTGAAGGGTCTCCGCTCCGGTGACCTGCGTCGGGCCATCCGCCGCGGGGACAAACTGGTCGAGGGCATCGTCAAGGAAGCCGCCGAGTACACCGGCCTGGCTGTGGCGAACCTGCTCAATTTGCTCAACCCGGAGGTCGTTGCGCTGGGCGGCGGCGTCATCGAGGCGCTCGAAGAGGAGATGCTGCCGACGATCTCGAAGGTGGCCCGCGAACACGCGATGCCGGGGACCGGCAAGGGAACTTCAATCCTCGCTTCCACGCTGGGCGATCACGCGGGCATCGTGGGCGGCGCTGTGCTGGCGCGGCGGATGACCAAATAGAAGCCATCTCATAAATGGCTTCTAACCCATCAACTCCAATTGCAACGGGGTCACCAGCCAGTCGAGGCTCGCGCAACGGCCCGCTCGCAGCCGTTCGGCCGAAAGGCTGCACAGACCGCCTTTCTTGATAGTGATTGCCAGCCCGCCCCCGCCCGTGAGCAGCAGCGAGGCCAGCTTGCTCAAATCCGGCTCGTGGCCGACGAGCAAGGCGCTTTGCGGCTTGAGTTGATTCAGGCGCCGAACCAGCCCGGCAGCGCTCGCGCCGGGCGCCAACAGTTCAGTCAATTCGAGCCTGTGCCGGCAATGCAACGCCTTGGCGACGAGTTCTGCGGTCTGCCGTGCGCGAACCAGCGGGCTGGAGAGGATCACATCAAACGAGAGATCCATCGCGCGCATCGCGATGGCAGCACGACGCAGCTTGCGGCGGCCTTTGGTCGTCAAAGGGCGATCGGCGTCGCTCGCGTAGCGTCCTGTACCGCGTTCGGCTGCAATGCCGTGGCGCAAGAGATATAAGGTCATGACGCTTTCCTCGGTTTGGTGTCCGCGGCGGGCCTGGCCGTCCGGCGCGGTGGCCAGAATTCCAGGAGCATGTCTGCGTGGCGGAGGCAGGCGTCGATCTGCGCGGTGCGCCGTTTCAGCAGCCAGTGTCGGAAGGCCGCCAGCGTTCGCGCCCGCTGCCGATCTTTGCGCGCAAACTTGTCGAGCCGCCGCAGGAACACGTCCGTGTCCTGCAAATCGCCGAACAGCGTCTGGTAGCTTTGCATCGCCTCGAGCCGGGCCGCGGAAATGCCCGGCACCAGCCGGTGCAGCACCTCGACCATGTATCGGAATTTTTTGAAAGCCACGCGCGTGCGGTGAAGGGTGGCCACGTTGCCGGGATCCATTTTGCGCCGCCGCTCCACGACCTGCGCGAAGGCCTCGTCAATGGCCTGGAAGATTGCCCGACGCTCGCGTCCACGGCGTTCGGGGCTGACGCGCGCTCCGGCCAGATGACGGCGGAGCACGGCGACAAATTGCTTCACCCGGCCGCTTTTCACCGTGCGAATGCGCCGGGCCGCCTCGGCCAGGCAACGCTTCTCCCGCCGCTGCAACGTCTGGCGGAGCGGGCGCGTTTCGGGGAACGCCTCGGACTGCTCTTCGAGCAGGAGCAGGAGGACCTGCGTGTCGCGCAGCTCGTCGAAGGTATCCATGTGGTCCTTCAACGCGGCCCGGGCTTTCTTGAAGTCGCGTGCGGCGGCCAGCACGCCCAACAGCTCCAGTTGCGCGAGAAGCCGGCGACATTCGACGCGCGAGTCGTGGACGGCCTCCTCGGAGAAGTGGCGCTGGCAGCGCTGGAGCGCCTTGCGATAGCGCTTCCATTGCAGCCGCAGCGCGGCGTCGAGCGTAACTTCCCAGTCCCTCACCGGCCCGCCTCCGGTGGAACGGCCGGTCGCGGGGCGTCCAGACTTGCCGGTCGCGGCGCCAGTTTGATTTCGGGATGCCTGGCCGGGCGGCGTTTGGGCCTGCGCCCGCCCGGTTCGTCCTGAAGCGCCTGCGCCATGAAGCTCGCCTGGCTGCGCCGTTCCGGTTCGCCTCGGGCCGGCCGCACGGGCCGATAGGCGCCGTCGGATTGCAACACCCGTCGCTTCACGTTGTCCGCGAGCGTGGTGGCCAGGATTTCGTTGTAGAGCCGGTCGGCGATGACGCCATCCTCCACCGGGAAGGCCAATTCGATGCGACGGAAGAAACTTCGAGGCATCCAGTCGGCGCTGGCCACGAACACTTGCGGCTGGCAGGCGTTCTCGAAGCACCACACGCGGCTGTGTTCGAGAAAGCGGTCCACCACGCTGGACACCGTGATGTTCTGGCTGATCCCTTTGATCCCCGGTTGCAGACAGCAAATGCCGCGGACCACCAGCTCGATTCTCACGCCCGACTGGGACGCCCGGCACAGTGCGTCGATCAACGGCTCGTCGACCAGCGCGTTCATTCGGGCGACGATCCGCGCCGGCAATCCGCGCCGGGCATGTTCGGCCTCGCGCTCGATCAATTCCAGCAGGCGGCCGTGCAACTCGAACGGCGCGACCAGCAGCTTGCGCATCGGCTGGAACTGACACACTCCCGTCAGGAGGTTGAACAGGTTGGTCGCGTCCTCGCCAAAGTCGGGCCGGCAGGTGAAGTAGCCCAGATCGGTGTAAAGGCGGGCGGTTTGCGCGTTG
>DASTLJ010000289.1:0-1817 GCA_035715125.1 Verrucomicrobiia bacterium | reverse complement strand
CCGCGCCATCGGTGAGGAGGACCACGCGGTTGAGGCCGCCCGCGAGGTAATGACGGAGCGCCGTTTGATAGGCCAGGTTCATGGCCTCTTCGAGATTTGTGCCGCCCTGTGGGGTGAGACCGCTGATCTGCTCGGCGACTTCGCCGGCCTGGCTGCCGGGCACGCCGTCCACCCACAGCCGGGCGGTGCGCGCGAACGTGACGACGCTGAGCTTGTCCTGCGGCTGAAGCTGCGCGGCCAACACGCGCAACGCCTCATGAATGATTTGCACGCGGTCGGCGCGTTCCATCGAACCGGAATTGTCGAGGAGCAACACTAGATTCAACGGACGACCTGCCTGACGGCCCGCCGCGGCGGTCTTGATGGAGAAGCGCAGCACGTCGCGATTGTGGGCGAACGGATAGCGGGCGCGCTCCCAGGCAAAGGCAATCGGCACGCCCGGCGGCGGCTCCGGATCGCGGTAGTCGAAGGCGTTGATGAATTCTTCGCTGCGCACGTTGGCCGGCTCGGGCATAACGCCCTTCTCGAGGCTCGCCGCCGCCAGTTTGAACGAGACGTCACTGACGTTGAGCGAGAAGGTGGAGAAGGCGTTGTCGCGGGTCTGGACCTCGGGCTGCGGGATGGGAGCGGGAATGACGGCCCTGGGCGGCGGCACGTCCGCCGGTTCCGTGTTTGTTTGTGCTCGCGAGCGCGCCAACGCTTGCTCCTCGGCAAGCCGCAGACCCGCTAACTGCTCCTTGGCGCTGGTGATCTGCTGCTCTTGCCCGGCAAGTTGATTCTGCAGAGCCTGGGTTTCGCGTTGCGCCACTTCCTTTCGGCTGTCGCGATAGACCTCCGCGATCGTGTTGGCGATGCGGGCGGCCTCATCCGGTGTGTCGCTCTTGACTTGGATATCGATCAGGCCGGTATTCGGAACGGTACGGATCTCGAGGCTTTTGCTCAGGCGCTCGTAAGTCTCGTTCGGCTTCAGCTTCTCCGCGGAGCCCTGTTTGTTCGCCCAGACTTCGTCCAGTTTCAGTTTCTCAATCACCTTGTTCAGGACCGACTTCGAGCGGATTTTCTCGAACTCCGTCTGGATGAAGTACGGGTCGTACGAGTTGGAACTTCGCGCAGGCCCGGGTGTCTTGGCGTCCGAGAGGTCGGGTTGGACGTTGATGCGCGCGGATCGCTCGGAGTCGCTGGCGGACGCTCTGCCGATCCGTTGCAACACGGACGGGCGTTCCGAAGACTGCGCTTCAGCGGGCTCAACGATCTCGATCGCGCCGGTCTTCGGTAGTGCAGACTTCTCTTGTTCAATACGCGAGGCCAGGACGTCACGAACTTTCTCCAGCCGCTCCAATCTCGCTTGGGTTTCGGCGCGTGCCGCCGCCATCTGCCGGGGCGTTTCGGGCTCCAGTGTCGTCTGGGCCGGCTTGTTGAAATCCTTTGCCGATACGAAATTGGTTGCCGAAAGGAAATCCGCGTCGGTGAGAACGGTTCCGTTGCTCGCGACGACGCCGGATTGGACGACGCCCCATGAAGCATCCTTGCCCGTCATTGAAGGCGGCGCGGCCGGTCGTAGGCCATACCACCGACTGTCATCCTCGGCCTTTTTTTCCTTGGCAAGAAACCGGTCTCCTACCACCGGCAGATCGCCAAGACGGGGCGTTTTGTCTGCGGGACCATTCAGAACTCCATTATTTGTCATTGAAAGCACGTCGCGCGCTCTGTAACGGGTCATCATGTCGAGGTCACCTGCGGGCGGCGTCGGCGAAGCGGGAGTCTGGGTTGACGAGGGTCCTCCGACCAAAGCTCCAGTCGCTGGACTTTCGGTCTTT
>DASTLJ010000288.1:0-3842 GCA_035715125.1 Verrucomicrobiia bacterium | reverse complement strand
GCGATGAGGGAAACCCGCGGGGGCGCGGCCTTCCAAGGCCGCGCGAAGTTGAGCGCAATCCAGAGACAGGCGGCCTTGGAAGGCCGCGCCCCCGGTTGGCTACGGCGTCTTCACCCCGGCCCCCTCCTCCGCCAGCTTGCGATACAACGTCGCCAGGCTGATGCCCAGGATCCCCGCGGCCTTTTCCTTGTCGCCGTTGGCCATGGCGAGGGCGCGGTTGAGGTAAGCCATTTCCTGCTCACGCAGGAAATCCTTGAGCGAATCCAGCGGCGCTCCGGTCCCGGGTCCAGTGCTGGGGTTGGGCGCGCCGGTGGTCGCACCGCCGGCGCCCGCGGGCATGACTGGCTTCGCCCCGGGCTGGACGGGGAGCGCGAAGACCGTGTCGCCGGTGCTCTTGCGGCGTGCGGAAGAGGGTGCCGGGGCGGCGGGATCCGCCGTCGTTGTGGAACCGGCGGCCGGCACGTGGACTTCCTTGGCGGCGTGGGCCTGGATGACGGGCGGCAAATCGGCCGCACGAATAAGCGGGTTTTCGGAAAGCGCGCAGGCTCGCTCGATCACGTTCTCGAGTTCGCGAACGTTGCCGGGCCACTCGTGCGCGTTCATGGCTTCGATGGCGGCGCGAGCGATCTGGAAAGGCTGGCCGCTGCGAATGTGCACTTTGTTCTTCAGAAAGTTGCCGACCAGCAACGGGATGTCATCCCGCCGGTCGCGCAGCGGCGGCAGCGAGATCGGAATGACGTTGAGACGATAGTAGAGGTCTTCGCGAAAGGAACCGTCGCGGATGCGCTGTTCGAGCGGCTCATTGGTCGCGGCCAGCACGCGCACGTTGACGTAGAGGGGCGTGTTCTCGCCGACGCGGCGGACTTCCCTGTCCTGGAGCACGCGCAGGAGCCGGCTCTGGAGCATGGCGGGCATCGTGCCGATTTCGTCCAGGAACAAAGTGCCCCCATCGGCTTCCTGGAACAGGCCTTTCTTGTCCACGAGCGCGCCGGTGAAGGCCCCCTTTCGATGGCCGAATAGTTCGGATTCCAGAAGGTTCTCAGGCAGCGCGGCGCAATTGATGGGAATGAAGGGGGCGAACCTGCGCCGGCTGTTGAAGTGCAGGGCGCGGGCGACCAGTTCCTTGCCCGTGCCGCTTTCGCCCAGGATGAGCACCGTGCTGTCGGTGTCGGCGACGCGCTCGATCATTCGGAAGACCTGCTGCATCGGGGCGCTGGTGCCGATGATCTGGTTGAACTGGTACTTCTCGCTGAGCTGCTTCTTGAGGAAATGGTTTTCGGCGACGGCCTTGGTGTAGGAAAGGGCCCGCTGGGCGCAGAGCTTGAAGTCGTCGAGCTTGAAAGGCTTTTCCAGGTAATCGTAGGCCCCTTGCCGCATGGCCTCGACCGCCGTTCCGACGGAGCCGAACGCGGTGATGACGATGACTTCGGCGGGCGGGCTCAGGGAGCGGGCCTTCTTGACGATGTCCAGGCCCTGGACGCGGGACTTTTCGAGGTTGAGATCCGTGATCACCAATTCCGGCTGTTGCTCCTCCAGGGCGTCGTGGGCGGCATTGCCGTTGTTGAAGGGAAAGACTTCGTGGCCTTCACGGCGAAGGAGTTCGGTCACCATCTGCACCATGGTCACTTCGTCATCGACAACGAGTATTCTGGCCATGTGGAGATGAAAGCAGAGCCGGGGCGCGGCGGGCAAGAAGGAGTTTGGCGGGCACAAGGCTGCCGCGCGCAGCAGGCCACCGTGAGGTCCCGAGCCTCATCGCGCAATCCCCTCCGGCGTCGGCCGGCCGCGCCCGATTAAGCCAGCCAGCGAACGGCTCGGAGAAGGTCGTCTGTAATCCCTCAGTCAGGTGGGGCGAGCGTCCTCGCGAGCCGCTGGATCGCTCAACGTTCCTTCGCTCCGGCTCGCGAGGGGCGCATCTCGACACTGCCCCCGGGGCGCGGCCTTCAGGCCGCTTCAGCGTCCGAGCGGCTTGAGCGAAACGATTGGGCTGTCGACGTGGGAACGATGAAGCGGCGTGAACGCCGCGCTCCGACCAGCTTTCAATCGGGGGCAGTGTCTGGCTGCGCCCCTCGCGAGGACGCTCGCCCCACCGGGCTTGACTGGGGGATTACGGTCGCCTGAGAACTACGGTAGAGGTGACGGGCGGTTCTCGGCTTTGTCGGCTTTGTTTTCAAGACCGTACCAACCTTGGACGTTCTCGATACCCTGGCCATCCTGGGCGTGCCGCCAGGTGCCGTCCTGATCGCGATAACCGAGACAACGGAATTTGTCCGTCACGACCATCACCTTCTCCTTGACCGGTGGAAGCTTGTCGCGGAGCAGAATGGTATGTCCAGTTTCCGTCTTCACGCAGGCATCGTGCCTCAACGGTTCCCGGCTATCAATCCGTTTATCTACCGACGCCGCGGGGGCGGGCATTGATCCTGAATCCCAACGGGATTCCGTCACAAAGCCCAGGGTTGCGAGGCACGAGCTACCCTGGGTAAGCCCAGCGAAAAAAACCCAACCCCAACGGGGTTGCGTCCACTCCCTTTTCCTCGACCCGGACCGGAGCTTGACGCAACCCCGTTGGGGTTGGTCCCGTTCGTCTCGCGGTCCCAGGGTAGCTCGTGCCTCGGTCGGACGCACTCGGCGGCTCGTGCGGGTGAGCCAAAGCGAAGCCGCGTTGCGCTTGCCTCCGCACTCCATACGATGTGCGCGCCGCCCTACGTCCCCAAGAGAAAAGCCTCGCCGAACTGCGGGCAAGCTCGAGTAAGTTAAGCCGGCAGTTGAAGTGAGACCAGGAGGGGATTAGAATCAAGTCCATGGGCCACGTCTCGAATCTCCTGTCCGCCGCAAGGAAGGAGGAGTGCAAAAAGTGAGGACTGACCCCTTTACCATTCATTGCGTTTTGATTCATTGTGTTTTCCTTTTTATGATGTTGTTGTTTCAGTCCATTCGAGGTGGGACTGGAAGTCGGCTACGCAAGCCCAAGTTATTTCGCGCAGATCCTTCGGCCCGAAGTCGGGGTAGTTCCTACCCATTACCGCGGGCGGTAGTCCACTCATCGTCTGATCTTGAAGTCAAGCCGTTAAGAAGGAGCGAACCCGCCGATAGTCATGCCGCCATCCACCACGAGCATTTGACCAAAGACGTAGCTTGCCTCGGACGAACATAGCCAAACGGCCGCCGCCGCAACTTCTCGCGGCTGTCCCCCGCGTTTGGCTGGAATGCTCGACAACGATTGTTTGGCAAAGCCGGGATTCTGTGCGCTCGCCGCCGCGACCATCGGAGTCTCAGTCCAGCCGGGTGCAAGCGTATTCACGCGAATGTTGTTCGGCCCATTTTCCATCGAGGCGACCCGCGTTAGTCCGTGTATGGCATGCTTCGAGGCCGCGTATGCGCACATTCCGCCTGGCCCGGTCAAAGCTGCCACGGAAGCAGTGTTGCAGATGGCACCACCGCCGCTTCGCTTTATCAGAGGCAGTTCATACTTCATCCCCAGAAAAACGCTTTTCAAATTGATCCGCATGACTTTCTCAAAATCGCTGGTCGGATAATCTTCGATCCGGTGGGCTTCGCCGGTGATGCCGGCATTGTTAAATGCTGCGTCCAGCCGTCCCGCCTCTCCACTGATCCGCGCGAGCAACGCGGCGACATCTTCCTCCTCAGCGACATCAACTCGCGCAACTCTCGCGGTCCCTCCAGCTTGGGCGATTAAATCTTGCGTTTCCGCTAGACCCCGCTCATTCACGTCCGCGCCGTACACAAGGGCACCGCGAGCAGCGAAAGCTCGCGCAGCTTCCCGGCCTATGCCGGAACCTGCGCCAGTGACCAGTACCACTCGGCCGTTGAAATCAGTG
>DASTLJ010000287.1:0-15304 GCA_035715125.1 Verrucomicrobiia bacterium | reverse complement strand
TCTTCAAGTCGGGCAGGCCCTGGTTGATTTTGGGCGTGCGTCCGAACTCGCCCATCACCAGCACCAGGACGTCGTTGAGCATGGAACGGTCGGCCAGGTCCTGTAGCAGCGCGGCGACGGCCTGATCGAGCACGGGGAGCTTTTTCCCATGGGCGTTCTTGATGTCGGCGTGGTCGTCCCAATGCGGCATGTCCACGGTCACGAAGCTCACGCCCGCCTCGACGAGCCTCCGGGCCATCAGGGTGTAATGTCCCCACGGCCCGCGCCCGTAGCGGTCGCGGGTCTTCGCCTCCTCCTTCTCCATGTCGAAAGCCGTGCGGGCGCGGCTGCCCAGGATGAGGTCGATGGCCTGTTGTTGGTACTGATCCATTCCCTCCATCGCGCCGGTCTGGTCGAGGTCGCGGCGGAAGTGATCGACTTGCATGAGCAAACCCAGGCGCGACTCGATGCGTGCTCCGTCACCGCCGAGTTCCCCGAGACAGCGCGGCGGTTGAATCTTCGAGCCATCGGTGGCGCCGAGATACTTCTGGGCGGTGTTCACGTCGAACGGATTGAATGCCGGCCCCAGGTAGGCGGCGCCCTGGTAGCCGGGAAACAGGTAAACACTCTCTGCCGCCGGCAACCCGACGTACGCCGGCAAGCCCGGCCGGTTCGGCCCCTTGACCCGCGCCACGAACGAACCGACCGACGGGAATTTCTGGTCCTTGTCGGTGGAGTGCGAGCCGTAGCGGCCCGTGAGCATCCAATGGGCCGCGGCGAAATGGTCGCCGTTATTGTGGCTGACCGAGCGAAGCAGGATCATCTTGTCCGCGTGTTTCGCCTGCAACGGGAAGGCTTCGGAGAGGCGGATGCCCGGCACGTTCGTCGGCAGCGCGCCCCACGGCCCGCGATATTCCTCGGGCGCCTCGGGCTTGGGGTCGTAGCTGTCGATGTGGCTCGGCCCGCCGTCGAGCCAGATGAGGATGACCGACTTGTTGTTGCGCCGGGCGACGCCCTCGGCGCGCAGGCGGAACAGGTCCGCCAGCGACAAGCCCAGCAGCCCGGCGAAGCCGGCCTTCAGCGCCGACCGCCGGCTGATCCCCCGGCAATTCACCGAGTACGGGCCTCGCTGAATCTGCAGCATCTCGTGGAAATTAACGGCGGATTCGTCGCCATTTCAAGTCAATTACGGCCTGATCAAAAGGAAACGGAGCCAGCCCTGGGATCAGCGGCAGAGACTTCGTCTCCCGGTCGGAAATGCGGCGGCACAAATGGCAGGAGCCGCAGGTGAAGCGGGATCCGGGGAACGCTTTGGATGTCGTAACTCAGGAAGGAGAGCAGCAACTGCACGCCCAACAGGGTCGGCAGTCCGGCGAGCATGACGGTGCCAGCCGTCACCGGAATGTCCGATTGGATCGAACCCCACCAGCGCACCGCGCCGAAAATCAATCCGAACAGAAGCGCCGCCGAGCCGGCCAGCAGCTCGACGGACGCGGCGCTGAAGTCGCGCAGATAATGGTTGTAGATGATTCGCTTGAGCGCATTGCGGCAGTGCAGGAGGAGGAATGGCAGCAGCACGCGCGACACCCGCAGGTGGCTCGTCTCTTCGCCATAAGTCGCGGTCATGGGCACATCCTCGATGACGGCGCCGACGGTATTGAGACGGAAGATGAAGTCGGATTCGAAGAAGTATCGCTCGTGGATTTTGTGGAGCGGGAGTTCCCGCAGCACCGTGGCGTGAACGGCCAGGAACCCGTTGGTCGGATCGAATATGTTCCAATAGCCCGACGACAGCTTGGAGATGAATGAGAGACCCGCGTTCCCGAGCAAGCGCACCGCGGGCATGGAGTGGACGGTTTCGAGGTTGATGAACCGGTTTCCTTTGGTGTAGTCCGCGCGACCGGCGACAATCGGGGCCACCAGCCGCGGCAGCAGCGCGGGATCCATCTGTCCGTCGCCGTCAATCTTCACGATGATCTCCGCGCCGTCCTCCAGCGCCTGCCTGAAGCCGGCCAGGGTCGCGCCGCCCACGCCCCGGTTCCGGTCGTGGCGCAAGACGCGCACGCGGGGATCCTGGCAACGCTCCTCGATAAACCGGCCGCAGGCGTCGGGACAGGCGTCATCGACGCAGTAAACGCGCTCCACTTCGGGGCCGATCCGCGCCAGCACGCCGAGAATCTCCTTCGTCACGCGGTAGCACGGCAGGACCGCCGCGATGCGTGGCGTCCTGAGCGGCGCGAGGGATTCCAGGATGGCGACGCGGCTATTCACGGCGCCAGGCGGAGATCAGGAACAATGGGGCTACCGACAAGCCCAGCGGAACATAACTGGACTTCACGCGGCGGAATCCGCTGCGACCCAGGTGGGCCTCGACCTCGGGACCGGTATGATAGTGGTCCCAAGGTTTCTCGATGCCGAAGATTTTGCGGAGCATCAAATAAACCCAGTTCTCGGTGGGCAGCGACGTGAAAAGCATTCCGCCCGGCTTGAGCCAGCGGTGAAGGCGCGGCACGGGCAGGTCCAAATCCTGGAAATGTTCGAGCACGTCGGCAGCGACGACGGCATCGAAGGGCCGCGAGGTGAACTGAACCGTTCCGGCGTCTCCTTCGACGATGTTGACATTGTTCAATTGGTAGCGTTTGGCCACCTGTGTTGCCTGGCGGGCTTCCAGATCGAGCAACGTCACAGTGCGGTATTGCTGCGCCAGAGTCGGAAGAAAGACGCCGGAACCGCCGCCGAAATCGAGGCAGGATTCGGTCGAGTGGGCGACTCGCTGCATCAGCCGGTTCAGGCAATGCAATCGTTCCCAAAACATCCGGCGCAGGATGCGATTGCGCGCGTAGTAGAGCCGCGGAATGCGGTCACTCCCTTCGGCGATGGCCGCCAGGTATTCGGCTGGGATCTGGATGAGGCGGGTCATCGCGGCAAGAGGTCGTGGGCCTGATTCAAGAAAGGAGCGCGGAAAGCCTTGTGCGCGAGTGTCGTGGCTGTGGCTGAAGTTCGCGCGGACAAAGCTGTCCGCGCTCCTGCCTGGGCCGTGGCGCGATCGCTCGACGCCGGATTCTGGCGATCCGGGCCGAGTTCAAAGATCAGCATGTGATCGTCGGAGTAAGTCACCCGTCTGCGGGTGGCGAGAATTTCCAGGCTGCGGCGCAAGTAGGCGCCGAAGTCCCCGATCTTCCGGTAGAGCGCGTAAGGGCTGCGGTGCATTGGGGCCAGGTTCGCATCGCCGACCACCCCGTAGCCGCGGGTCTGGAGCACGACGAACTGCACGCCGAACCGGCGGAGGTATTGCTCCAATTCCTCCGCCGGCAGTCCCGCGGGAAATCGGAGGGCCGGATTCGAAATCCCGACCACCGTCACAGTGAGCAGCCGATTCCGTTCAAAATCGAAGTGAAACGGTGTCACGGTCCAAACGAACGCAGTGGCGTGGCTGGGAAGATTCGTCTGAAGCGCCCGATGGTACGCGGCCCGTTCGGGTCCGAGCATTTCGCGACAAAACAGCCTGTAGTTGCGGTCCACCCGGTAGGCGAGCAATGTCCTGTCCCGCACGGCCGTGTCGATTCGTTCCAGGAGCGTCCCGTTGAAGAACCCAATCAGGAGGGCGGCGCAGCCGATGAGCGCCGCGCTCATCCAGCGCCGGGACGGGGACAGCGAGTGTGTCCGCGCACGAACGTAGCCAAGCACGAGGAGGACGGCGGCCCCAATCAGCACCGGGCAGGAGTAGCGGATTGCAGCGCTGATGGTGAAGAGATGGCTGTTGATGAATAACGCCGCCATCATGCTGATCCCGGCAGCCGCCAAGGCGGGCATCGCGGACAGGCGGGCATCGGCCCGGCGCCGCCACCAGCAGGCCAGACCGGAAATTCCCATCGCCAACCCCAGTCCGGCGATCGCCAGGTAAATGACCGGCGTGTCGCCATAGAACAAGGCGATGGGATCGAAGAGGTATCGAGTGTCTCGGGCAGCCATGTCAGGGTATTTGCTCCCGAGGTCGGCCCCGGCGAACTGCCCCGCCTGGCCGCGAGCCGCCAGCAACGCAGGGAGGGCCACCAAGACCCACGACATCGCGCAGGCCAGCGTCGTGAGCGCCGTAGCCGCAGCCGTCTTCAGGGTGACGCGAAAGTTTGGGGCCGCGACCAGCAGGATGAGCCAGAAGCAGACGAGAAGTATCCCGGCAACCAGGCCGAGCGTCACTTTCATCGCCACCAGCCAGGCAGCGAGCAGGCCTGTCGGCAGAACCAGTTTCCAGGGAATTCCGGAAACCCGGCGCCGAAGCGATTGCGCCAGGAACATGGCACAGACCGTCAGGGCCATCACGGCGGCGGCGCCCGAATAAAGCGGCGAGATGTTGACGTACTGCGGATTGATCCAGACGAAGCAGAGGAAAGCGGCGATCCCAAGCGGCCAGGGCAGCCGCCAACGCATGGACAACTCGGCGACCAGCAGCAGGCACAAGGCAAAGCAGGCGACGGCGTCAAAGCCGTTGAGCAATTCAACGCCCCCTGCGCTAAGAAACAATGAGTGGAAGAACGACGGGCTGCCCAGGCTGTCAAGCCCGAGCGAATCGAACGCGTTGCCGGCGAGCGTGCCGGTCTGCGCCATGCGTACCGCTCGCGGAACGTACGTGTGGAAATCGTCGGCGATGTTGAACAGCCCCGCTGGCATCAGCGTCAGGCCCGCCATCACCCCAAACACAGGCGCGAAGAACAGCGGGATGGATGCCGGAGAGAAATTACGTTGCCGCCAGCATTTCCAGCGCGCCATTTCGAGGCCCCCCGCGACCACACCCACTCCGGCCAGGAACAGCAGGACGAGCGGTTTTGCGGCATGAAGCAGGTTCAACCATCCACCCACCAGACTGAGCACGGCGATGCCGACCATCGCGGTGAGGCTGTGAAAGAGCAGAATTCTTCGATCCAGAAAGCCCCGCACCAGCCGGCCCCATCCGTAGGCAGCCAGCAGAAACAACAGTACGACGGTCAGGTGGTGGATCTTTGCAAGCATTTGCCGGCGGTGGCAGCGCCGTGCCGCCGGCAGTAGATCGTCAGCAGTTTGGAAAGCTTGAGCCGGAACTCCTGGCGCGCAGGTGTTCAGCGTAGCTGCGACCGTGAGGTTGCGGGACTGGTGCGCCGAATGTCCGCATCGATTGTCGCCGCTGGAGAATTCGGCCTGCGACCTCGCGGTCGCAGCTACGCTAAATGGATGCCCCGGCGCGGAGGTGAACGATGGTTGCGCCCCAGCCGCCGAAATGTTCGCTGGCCTCCGCGAACGACTCGACCTCGGGAACCCGGGACAGAATGGCGTGCACCGTCCGCCGCAACTCGCCGATGCCCTTGCCGTGGATGACTCGCACTTCAAGGATGCCGCGCCGCCGGCATTCGGTGAGATATTCCAATAGCACTTCCTTCACGTCCTGCGGCCGGAACGTGTGCAGATCCAGAACCCCGTCGATGGGCAATTCAAACGGCCCGTCCATCGGATCAGCGCGCGAACCGCTCAACGCGCATTGTGCCCATTACCGCGACTATCGCCATTACCGCCATTGCCGCGTCCGCGGCTGTGCGGGGCGGTCACTTGAACGGCGCCGGTGGTCGTGTTGCCCGAGAGATCGCTTACGGCGATGTGGATCGTGTAAATGCGGCCCGGCCCGCGGCCGGAACGCTCCGCCCGCAGCATTGCCCGGTGCGGTCCTGCGATCAGCCAGTCCGGCGCGGTGCGGCCGGAGCCGGGGGCGTTCACGGCTTCGCTGCTCTGGATGGAGGTGATGTGCCACTGCACGGGACCGCAATCATCCGTCGCGCGAACGTTCAGTCGCACTGGGACCATCCGGTGGTTGGGCGGCCAGAGTGTGCTCGGGCTGGCCGTGATGCCCTGGATGACGGGCGGCGTCGGATCGCTGATAACGACAAGCGCGTCGCAGGTGGCGTTCGTCGCGCCGCCATCGCTCACCGAGACGTGAACGAGATTCGTGCCCAGCGGGAATGCATTGGTGAGCGAGAGGAGCACGAGGTTCGTCGTGATTCCCGCCGGAAGAGTGTTCGTGATGACCGCGTTCCGGTTGATTCGCCATGTCACGGTGAGGGGATCCCCGTCCGTATCCTGCACCATGGCCTGCACTACGGCCAGCGCGCCATTGGAGGAGGTGCAATGAATCAACTGGCTGCCGGAGCAGGCCACCGTGGGCAGGGCGGCTGCTGCGTTTCTGGCGGTGAGGATAGCCGCGAGGGCCATCAACGGTACAGTAAAAGACTTCATAGATCGCTTCGACCAACTGCCATGGATTGCCTGCTTCCGTGCGTGCTGACAGCGGAGGTATTCGCGCGCTTCGCCGTCTGGAGCGCCCCGTGCCGGTCCCTGCCTCGGGGCGATGAATGCAACGACTGTCCTCCGAGAACATTCGTATTGCAAGACCCGAAGCGCCCGTATTCTGAGGTACGTACTTCCCTGGGAAGTCCCGACACGGGAGGACCGGGCCGCGGCGACCGCCAGCTCCTGCTCCTAATCTTAATCTTACTCTTAATCTTAACCTTAATCACTAAGTTCCTGGAGAGATTGGGATTACGAGTAAGATTAAGATTAGGATTAAGAGTAAGAGTAGGAGTAAGTGTTGGAATAAGCTTCAGGAATTCGTTTCGTTTACTGCCCGAGCCACGTTACAACATACTCTTCCATGCCTGAACGGCTGCCCATCTACGACCTCGAACGCGATATTGTCGCCACGCTCCAGGCGGCCAAACGCCTCGTCCTGCAGGCGCCCACAGGCTCAGGCAAGTCCACCCAGGTGCCGCAAATGTTGCTCAAGCACGGCCTGCTCGGCGCCGGGCAGGTGGTGATCCTCCAGCCCCGGCGGCTGGCGGCGCGGCTTCTCGCGCATCGGGTTGCCAGCGAACTGGGCGTCCAACTGGGCAAGGACGTGGGTTACCAGGTGCGCTTCGAGAATTTCACGAGCGACGCCACACGCATCAAGTTCGAGACTGAGGGCATCCTGCTCCGGCAGCTCATCCAGGACCCGACACTGCGCGGCGTGCAGGCGATTCTGTTCGACGAATTTCACGAGCGCCACCTCTATGGCGACATCACCCTGGCTCGCGCGCTCGACATCCAGGAGGCGCACCGGCCCGATTTGCTCATCGCTGTCATGTCCGCGACGCTCGATGCGGGCGCGCTGGAAGATTACTTGTCGCGGGTTGAGTCTGCCCCTCACCCGCCCTCCGGGCACCCTCTCCCCCTCCGAGGGGGAGAGGGCCGGGGTGAGGGGGCTCGGCCTGCGTTCACTTGCGGCGTCTTAAGTTCCGAGGGCCGCACGTTTCCCGTGCACATCGAGTACCTCCCGCGCCGCTTGGGCCCTAATCCACCGCCGCCCTGGGAACTTGCCGCCGAAGCCTTCGCGGCCCACGTTCGCTCCGGCGCGGGGGGCGACGTGCTCGTGTTCATGCCAGGCGGATTCGAGATCAGTCAGACTCTCGAAGCCCTTCGCCATACCTCCGAAGCGCGCGGCTATATTCTGCTTCCGCTTCACGGCGAACTGCCGCCCGTCGACCAGGACGCCGCCGTCGCCCGTTACGACCAGCCCAAGGTCGTCGTGTCCACCAATGTCGCCGAGACCTCGGTGACCATCGACGGAGTGCGGCTCGTTATCGACAGCGGACTGGCGCGCATCCCCCGTTACGACGCCCACCGCGGCATCAACACGCTGCTCATCGAGAAGATTTCACAATCCAGCGCCGACCAGCGGGCCGGTCGCGCCGGCCGGACCGCGCCCGGAAAATGCCTTCGCCTTTGGTCCCAGCAGGAGCACGACGAACGCCCGCCGCGCGAGCTGCCCGAAATCCAGCGGCTCGATCTCGCCGAAGTGATCCTGACGCTCAAGGCCGCCGGCGTGGAAGATCTGAGGAAGTTCCGCTGGCTCGAACCTCCCAGCGAAATCGCCCTGCACCACGCCGAGGAATTGTTGTTGGACCTGGGTGCCTTAAAACGAGAGCCGCCCCCTGCCTCCTCCCTCTCCCCCTCCGAGGTGAAGAGTGCCGGCGTCCCCTCCCTCTCCCCCTCCGAGGGGGAGAGGGCCGGGGTGAGGGGGCCGTCCGAATCGGGCCCGGCGCACGCGCCGAGCGGGACCTCGGCGCCAGAAACATCCTCGCTCGCGCCGGGGCGCGAGCCGGGCAGGCGGGACGCCTGCCCTACTTTGATCACCGAGCTGGGCCGGCGCATGCTCGCTTTCCCCGTACACCCGCGCTACTCGCGGATGCTGCTGGCGGCACAGGAACATGGCTGCGTTTACCAGGCCTGCCTCGTCGCCGCACTCACGCAGGGACGCGACCTGCTCTTGCGCGGCGGCGGTCGCGCCGTGGCCGCGGAACGCGAAGACCTGCTTGGCGACAAGGCATCCTCCGACTTCTGGATTCTCATGCGCGCCTGGAATTTCGCGTCGAAGAACCAATTCCGCGTCGAAGCCTGCCGGCGGCTCGGCATCCACGCGGTCACCGCGCGGCAGGTCGGGCCGCTGTTCGAACAGTTTCTCCGCATCGCGAAGGACGAACGACTCGACACGGCGCCGCGCGAAGTGAAGGACGAGGCGCTCCAGAAGTGCATCCTCATCGGATTCAGCGACCGCGTCGCGCACCGGCTCGACCAGGGCACGTTGCGCTGCGAACTTGTCCACGGCCGCCGCGGGCTGCTTGCGCGAGAGAGCGTCGTGCAAGACAGCCCGCTGTTTGTGGCCGCGGAGATTCGCGAGATCGAAGGCCGCGACGGCGAAATGAGCACCTTGCTCTCACTCGGCACGGCCATCCAGATCGAGTGGCTGCGAGAACTGTTCCCGGAGGACCTTCAGTCCGAAATTCGCGTCGCCTTCGACGCCACGGCCCGACGCGTGCAAGCCGCCGAGTTGCTCCGCTTCCGCGATCTGGCCCTCGCCGCCAAGCGCGTCGAGCCGCCGCCCGCGGACGCCGCAGCCCGGTTGCTCGCCGAGGAAATCATCGCGGGCCGGCTGCACCTTCCCAACTGGGACCACAGCGTCGAGCAATGGCTCGAACGATTGAGCTTTCTTTGCCGGAACTGCGCCGAGCTTCAACTCCCGCCGATCACCGACGCGGATCGGCGGCACATCATCGAACAGCTATGCCACGGCGCGGTGAGCTACCGGGACCTCAAGGAGCGCGACGTCAAACCGCTCGTGAAATCTTGGTTGTCCGCCGCGCAGCACGAACTCCTCGATCAGCACGCACCCGAACGCCTTTCCCTGTCGAACGGCCGCACGCCGAAAGTGACCTACGAACCAGGCGTCCCGCCCTTCATCGCCCTGCGCATCCAGGAACTGTTCGGTGTGACTCAAACCCCGCGCATCGCGATGGGCCGGGTGCCGGTGGTCGTTCATATTCTCGCGCCGAGCATGAGGCCCGTGCAGGTCACGTCGGACCTGGCCGGCTTTTGGCGCGAGCATTATCCGCGCGTGAAATCCGAGCTTGCGCGCAAGTATCCGAAGCACGAGTGGCGCTAGTCTGGGCATGTAGGGATTCGGATTCATGTTCATCGTTTGAGTTCCAGTCTCGGTTTGCATGTCGTGCGCTTTCTGCGTCCGCTCCATAGCTACACGACGATCTCGAAACTGAAAATGGGACTTTGGTCGTAGAACGACCAGGCTTCAGGCCAACTCCTTCGGCTGGTCGATTCGCGTCATTTGGTCGTGAACTTCAACAAGCCGCTGGATTTCGGGATGGACCTCCGCGTTGCCGAGGCCCTCGACGAAGGCGCAGGTCGCGAAGTTTTGGGTCGTCCCGGCGTATTTCCGTTCCCACTCGGCGAAGCGCGCTTCGTGCTTCTGGCTGGCCCACGGCCAGCGAACGCGCAGCGGTTCCATGCCGCAACGCCACGGCTTGGGCGTGAGCCGCGCCCGGAAACTTTTCTGCGCTGCGCAAAGCCGGCGGTAGAGCGGGTCGGCGCCGAGGGCCTCGAAGACCTGTGCGGTGAGCGGAGAATCCGGTTCGAACACGTCGTGCGTGGCGAGCAACCGAACGCCGGCCTTCGTCCGATACACACGCCAGCCCCAGCCGCGGTGCGCGCCATTCCAGACCCTGGCCGCAGCCATCACTCGGTCGAGCACGTTGGTCTCCTTTTTGGGCGCGGCAGGAGCAAACAAGCGCTTCAGCGCGCCGAATAAGTCAAAGCTGGAACTCGCGCGGAACGGATTCTCCTCGAAATCCACGTCCACAAACATCGCTCGCGCCGTGTTCAGGACCTGGCAGCCGGGAGCATTGCGGGTGATGGCGGCGGTGAGTTCGCCCGCGCCGTTGCGAAACTCGCGGAGCACTTCCTCGCGCAGGGGGCGATCGGGGTAGCCATATCGGTCTGTCGGCCGGCCTGAGAGCCGAGCGCGTTCGGCGATGGCGCGCACGGCGGTCTCGGCCTGCGCGCGGGCGTCGGCGGCGCTCACGTCCGACCAACGCCAGCACTCGAATTTGTCGGCGGCCGCCTTGGCCCAATGTCGGGGAAAGTTCATGGGCGCAGCGTAGCGGGAAGCGAGACCGGCGCAAGCCGGCGCGCGGCCGGGACCGCCGCCATCCTGGCGGTGCTTCGCAACGCGCCGGCTGGAAGCCGGCGGTTGGGCGGGGCCGAGCGAAAGGCGTGCGCATGGGTTCGGCCAAACGAACCATTGCATAGTGGGCGGAACAAGCCCAAATTGATGCCCATGCGACGCGCCAGGCCAAACCGCCCCGCGCTAGGCCAAACCCCTCTTTGGCCGAATATCTGTTAGGCCGCTTCATACGCCATGCCCAAACATCTCTTCATCGGCGGTTTGGTTGCTGCGGGCTTCGATTCCACCGGGGCTTATCTGCTGATTGTTTCGCATTCAGGTCGCGGAGTCTTCTCAACTGATTCTTGGGAGCGAGTTGCTCGTGACACTCAGCTTGCTTATCCCGAGGCTGGTTCAGTTCGTGGCATCGGGCCACTCGACGGTGTGTCCGTACCCGTGAAAGAGATCGACTACGATACAGGGCAGTTGCGATTCTCCAGCCCAGACGGCAAGTTCAGCTTTGAGTATGAGGACGGCACTCTCAGCATCATCAACGCGGCCTAACCATGCACTGCAGCGAACCCGGCGGGAGCGTCGCGGTTGCAATCCACGCCTCCCATGCGCCGGGTCGCTGAGCTTGGGTCGTTAGGCCGCATCACACGCGCATGAAATCGTTTCCCAAAACGGTCAGCGTCGTAGCCGCCAGCAATCTTTTGTGCTTTTGGAGCATTTACGGACTGTTGATGGCTGCATGGCCGCATACCAGTTTATCGCAGTTCCTTGGGTTCGCTCCCTCTCCGCCGCCTTCACATTGGTTGTCATTTCTTGTTTGGACTTTCGGGATACTGAGCGCTCCGATGTCCATCGTGCTCGACGGTGTGAGTAGCGAGCATTTCACGATTCTCCTAGTCTTGTCCTCGGTATTGAACGCTGCCATTTGGGGTTGCTGCCTCGGCTTTCCACTTTATGCACTCACCAAGAGATTGCGCCATGTCGCTGCCTAACAATGCGCTGGCACCTCACTGTCGCCCCGCTGGGCAGTCGGACGGTTCGAGAGAACTCCAACGCGCCCATTGCCGCCGGACCGCGTCCCCTGGCGGCAGTCGCTGAGCTTAATCCCTCAGCGCCTTCCGACACTGAACACTGAATACTGAACACTGATTACTGGCTAGCGTCCCTGTCTCACCCCTTGGCCACCAGCTCCCTCGCCTTGGCCGTGGCCGTCGCGTCGTGCTCGGCGTGGGCGTAGGCGTTGAAATCGTTGAACCAATACCGTTTTGCCAGCTTGTACATCCAATGCTTCTCGGGCACTTCCTCGCCGGGCAGCCATTGGCTGAAGCGCGGCGTCATCGCCTCGAGTTCTGCCATCGCCTTGCCACGGGCGGTCGTGTCGCGGGCGTTGTGTTTCACGACAAGGTCCTTCACCAGGTCGGGCCGTTCGAGCACGACGCAGCCGCGTGTGTGCCGGGCGCTGAGCTCGCGGAAATCCTTCAGGAACGCACTGTCGCGCATCGTCGCGTAGATGCCCCGCGGGTCGCGGATCGTCTCGGTGGCGAATTGGATGATGGGGCACGGCTCGATGTCCCCGCGCGGGCCGATATGATGACTGATGCCGGTGCTCATCGGGCAAAGCGCCTCCCCGCGGTGGTCGTAGTAGGCGTCGATGATCGCGATGGGGACCTTCGCGCGCATCTCGGTGACGAACCGGCGCACACTCACGAGCTGCTCCGGTCGCAGGGCGAGTTGGAAGTTCGGCTTCGGACCTACCGGGCGATAGGTGTGATACCACACGTAATGCACGCCTCGCGCGATGAGTTCGCGCAGCCACGCCTCGGTGAGCAGTTCGTCGATGTTCGATTGGCAGAGGCTCGTGGCGACGCCGGTCAGGATTTTTTCGCGCAGGCAATGGTCAAGCCCGCGCAAGGTGCGGGTGAACACTTCTTTTTTCCCGCGCCGCTCGTCGCTCGTGATTTCGCGGCCTTCGATGCTGATAAGCGGCGTGACGTTGCCCAGGTGGCGCAGTTCCTTGGCGACTTTCCCGGTGATGAACTGTCCGTTGGTGAAAACCTGGAAGTAACAGTCCGGATGCGCCGCGAGCAAATCGAGAAGCTGCGGGTGCATGAACGGCTCGCCGCCCAGGATGCCGAAGAAGGCGTTGCCGTGCTTTTTCGCGTCCGTGATCGTGCGGCTCAGGGTGTCGAGGTCGATGGCGTCCTTTTCCTCCACGTCCACCCAGCAGCCCTGGCAGCGGAGATTGCAGGAGTTGATGATGGAGAGGTAGAGGAACGGCGGGAAGTATTCGCCCCGGGCGATGCGGCGCTTGAACTTTTCGACGGAGACAAGGCCTTTCACTCCGAAGTTCCAGGAGAACTTCCAGAGCAGCCGCGGGTCGGTTGTGCGCAGGATGCGCCAGGCGAGTCGGGGGAACATAAGCGGATCACGACGGGCGTTTGGCAGCCAGGCGGCGCGGGAGGTGCAACATGGCGAGAGTGTAGCCGCCAGCGGCCCGGGCGCAATAGAGCATTACCCGCCATTTCTCTCTTTAAGCTTCAGGACGCGACAGCCCGTAGCCGCCGACGTGAGGAGGCGGACGACGCGGAAGCACCGTCCATCCGCCTCCTCACGTCGGCGGCTACGATCGTCAGTGAGGGATGCGGGTTAGCACGATTGCGAACGGCACGCCTCTTGCCTTCCTCAATCCTGGTTCGGCCCGGCCAGCCCCGCGGGCCCACGCGGGAAAACGGACTACGCCTAAAGTCGTATTGGGGCCCGGCGAACGGGCCTGCTAATGAATCACGCGACATGAAGAACAGTGCGATCAAAACGGAAGCTGCCGCCGCCGCAGTGAACTGCCTGCCATCCACGGCGCCGCTCGCTTCCCCCGGCCGAACCGTTTGGCTAGCAGCCCGTTCAAAAACTCCAGGTTCGGCTGTAGCGGCGGTCTGTGACCGCCGAAATCGGGCCAGAATGTGCACTTTCTTCGGCGCTCATAGAGCGCCGCTACAGTTTTTGAACGGGCTGCTAGGCACGATTTCCAGTCCTGCCTATGATCCCACCACTCACCCCCAATTGACGGCGCGGGACGTGCATCCCGCGCCGTCACTTCAATTTTAGAAAGGTACCGCGATGAATCCAAATCCTTATCCCAACGGCCGCTGGACCAGTCCAGCGGCTATCGCGCCTGGCGCTGCCAATAATGGCGACGACGGCTCGCGAGGACGCTCGCCCCACCGGATGTCCACCGCACTCGGTGCCGCCGATGCCGGCCGCTCCATTGCGACGCCGCCCACCCGGCGCAGTTGCCTCGACATCAGCCCCCGCAAATGGCTTCGCGCGCCGGTCGCGCCGGAGTTGCTGGCCGGCACGCTGCACGAGCTTTTTTGGGGCGCGCCCGATTCCGACGTGATGTCGGAGGCCCGGGCGCGAATCGAGCGCGTCATTGAACGGGCCATGGAACATTCCCAATTCCTTCAACCGCAGGAGGCGACCTATGTCAGCCCGGCTTGTTGAACATTCGTTGGGGCGCGTGATGCTTCAGTTCGCCTGCCTGATGCGCGACAGCAAAGTGCGCTTGCACTGGGCCGGAATACGGCGTGAGTTCCCGGTTGACCCGCGTTAGGGCCGTCGTATCGTTGTCTCATGGACCATTCGCCTGGTTTTTTGAAAGTAGTTAACGAAGTCCGGCCTCGCGTGACAGAGATCACCGTCGACCAGGCCCGTGCCCGGCTGGCCGTCAATCCGCAAGCCGTGCTCGTGGACGTGCGAGAAGATGCCGAGTGGGCGAACGGTCACGCCGCCGAGGCGCGGCATCTCGGCCGGGGCGTGCTGGAACGCGACATCGAGAAGATGTTTCCCGATGCCAGCCGGGAACTCATCTTGTATTGCGGCGGCGGCTATCGGAGCGCGCTGGGGTGCGACGTCGCCCAGCGCATGGGCTACAAAAACGTCGCTTCCCTTGTCGGCGGATACAAAGCAATGCTTGCCGCAGGGTGGCCGATGGCGAAGTGACGGCGTCGCGTGCATGGCCCAACCGCCTCCGCTTCCCCCCGCGGGCAAAAACCTGCGGCTGGCCCGGTGGCTGAACCTGGCACTGCCCGGCGCCGGGTTGTTCTACCTGGGCCGCCGGCGTCTCGGGGCTGCATTGGCGGTGCCGTTCCTCGCCTGCTTCTTCGCGGCGTTCTCGCTTTTCCTCGTGAGCTACGGCCGCTACCTCTCGCTGACGATAGGCGGGGACATCCTCGAGGCAGGCCGTTTGGAGAAGATTGGCGAGGTTTTCCCACGCGTCTGGCTTGCCGGCCTGGCGATTGCCGGCGTGCTCATTCAACTCTGCTCGATGGCGCTGTTCGAGCGCGCGAAGAAACAGGCTGCGAAGGGGAACAACGCGTAGTCGGAAGAATCGGATGGCCCCAGGGCCAGTTCGTAACCGTTTTTCACCAATTTGCAACTCTGCACGACCCCCGTCGTCTGCTGTTGCCCGCAACTGGCAATCAGAAGCAATCCTGAAGCTGCCATCGCTGCAAAGGCGTTCATGGCATGGGAATTCGCTCGAGCTGCGTTCATATTCTCGCCGATTTTGCTGACCAAACGATGATACGTCCCTTGCGGTTGCCGTTGCAACGGTGAACCCTCGGCAACCAGCGGGCGCAGCCCGACACTGCGATGAACGTGCCTGACCGCTCTCGGTCGGCTGCTGGAAAGTAGGGCAGGCGTCTCGCCTGCCCCGCGTCGGCGCAGCCGACGCGCGGCTCGCGCTGGCGCGCTCGCCGGGCAGGCGAGACGCCTGCCCTACTTTGGCCTCGCCGCGCGCCTGGA
>DASTLJ010000286.1:0-4909 GCA_035715125.1 Verrucomicrobiia bacterium | reverse complement strand
AGTAAATGGAAGCGGCGCCGTCAGGGAAGCGGCCCTGGCTCACGTCGGTAATCTGGGGGCCGAACGAGACGCCATCGACGATTTGTCTGTCCGGAGCGAACAACCAAATCGACTCGCCGCCGGCGCTGAGTTTGAACCCGGCGTGCAGGTCAGCCCGGCCCGGATCGTTTTGGCCGGTGTCCTCGTCGGCCCACACGAGAAGGTAGCCGCCGGCCGGGATGGTCGTGCCGTCCGGGATTTGCCATTGGGTCACGTTCGAGAGCGTGTCAGTGAGGAAATAGCCGCTCAGGTCGGCGAAGTTGGTGCCCGGATTGTGAATCTCGAACCAGTCCTCGTAGTTGCCGTCCGCGGGATCGGCCAGGGTGAAGTCATTGTCGGCCATCCATTCGTTGATCCGGACGTCGGCGGGCGGCGTCGCGGGATTGTTGGTCGCCGTAGGCGTGACGATGGAGAACAAGCGCCGGCCGCTGACCGCGCCGTCGGGGAAGGAACCGTATGACCTGCCGGGCACCGGCACGTTGTAGTTCAAGTGGTCGACCACTTCAGCGAGGGTGGCGCCCTTCGAGAGCACCACGGAGCCAACGCCCGGTGCCGTTCGGAAGTTGGCGTGGAATTCCGTTGGCGTCGACTCGCCGATCTCGCCATCCAGCCAGACGAGGAAGAACTGTTTCGGGCCGATGCCGGCGTTGGCCGGGAAGGCCCATTGCGTGAGGTTCGAGTAATTGTTCGCCAGATAATAACCGGCGAGGGAAAGCGCGTTGGTGCCGCCATTGTAAAGTTCGACCCACGGATCGCGCTCGCCCGCGCCGTCGGTGATGCCGTTGGTGCCGAGGAAAAAATTCGTCGCGAGCACTTCGTTCAGCCAGAGGCGCGGGAACGGCGCCAGTGTCGAACGCGTCGAATTCGCCGTGCCGGGCGTGTAGCGCGCCAGCACGTCGTAAGTCGTTTCAAGCGACATTCCGAATACAAGATCGCTGCTGGCCGCGCCGCTCTGATGAACCTCGACGGCGAGGACGTTGTCCCCGGAGAGCAAAGCTGAGCCGGGAAGGATGACGGGGCCGGTGAGCGTCGCATCGCCCACGCCGGGAGCCGCCAAGGTGGCATACGTCACCGCGCCGCCGGCCATATTCTGGCGATAGAATTCCTGCCCATTCAGATAGAACACCGCGCCGTCATCGAGGATGGTCGAGATCTTGAGCGAAGCGCCTGCGGGGCTGCCGTTGAGGTTGAAGTGGGTGCGGAAGTAGAAGGTGAGCCGCCCGTTGTTCGTGGTCAGGGTGGTGCGGATGAGATCGGGCAGGCAGCCGCATGTTTCATAAGCCAGCAAGCCTGGGCCCGAAGGCCAAGCGGTGTCGTTGTAGGCCGGCGCGATCCAGTTGAAGCCATCCAGGTTCTGGGTCTGCATGTAACGCCAGACGTTCGTGATCCTTAGAAGCATCTGTGGCGGGTTCGTCGAGGCGGCGGTCACGGCGGCCCAATTCGCGGAGCGGTTGTTGTCCTGGAGCGGATCGATGAGCTGGAGCGACGGGCCGGCGCCGTCCGCCGCAGCCGGCCAGGGCAGGGCATCGTCGTAGGTTACTTGATCGATGATCACGTCCTCGGCGGGCGTCGCGCCCGGTTTGAGGAGCGTGAGTGTTTCGCCTCCGTTGTCGAGGCTGCCGGGGAAGTCGGCCGCCACCGGAATCGAGGGTCCATAAGTGTCGGCAAAGACCTGCCGGTCCTTGGCGGCAATCAGGAACTGGCCCGGTTCGAGGACCGTCCCATTGGCGAACGTGAGGTCGACGCCGTTGAGCCGCCAGCCCGACAGGTCGAACGCGTTCGAAAATGAGGTGTTGTAAATCTCGACGTAGCCCGCATAGGCGAAGATAGGGTTGTACATGATTTCGTTGAGAACAATGCGGTCCTGCGGCAATTCGTTGGCGCCCATGTAGTTAATGCGAACCGTGCCCGAGACGCCCGCGACCGTTGCGCCCTTCGGATCGATGGCCGTGAAGACGAGCGTGTTCGTGCCGGCCAGCAGCGGGATGCGAATCGTCCAGTTGCTGATCGAGGTCCAGGTGACCGGGAAGGCCGCGCCATTGATGAGAATGGCGCGGGCTTCGAGCGGCGCCGTGCCGGAAAGGGTAATCAGGTTGCGATTCGTCGCGAAGTCCGCGCCGCCGTTGGAAGCGATGGTGAATGGGGCTTGGCGCGAGGCGGCCTGCGTGAGAATGACGTTCCGTCTGGTGGTGATGAAGGACTTCATGCCGGCAGGGCTGCCGACGTTGCCCCCGGCGGCGTTCATTCCATTGAATCGGGCGTCGAGGATGGTGTCGGAACGGGCGGGAGTCATCATTCCGTTGGCGGCTTCGAGAAGCGTCTGCCAGTAGATGCGGGCAAACGGCGGATGATCGTTGCGCGGCCCGTGTTCGGCGCCGCCGATGCCAGTGAGGTTCCCATCCGCGGGATCGCCTCCGAAGGCGAAGTCGATGTCCCACAGGAACAGTTTCCAGGTGTCGCGACGGGGTTTGTAGGCGAAGGCGTTCTGGCCGCCACCGTAGGAAAAGCTGTCGCCATTGTTGATGAGGTGCTGGGTGACGTGAATCTTGTACCACTCCTCGACGTCGGTCGCCGCGGAGAGCGTCGTCGTGTAGGTGTCGCTGCCGAAGGGCGCGGACGTCATGGCCACGTTCACGAGCGCGTAAATGTTCGTGTAGTCGTTCTGCTCCTCGAACGTTGCGCTGCGCCGGGCCCAGGTTTGCCGGTAGCGGGCCTGCTTGAAGGCGCCGCCGGTCGTCAAGTAGCGATTGAGGTCCGCACCCACGCTGGCAAAACCAGTCTCGCCGTAACCGTACGCGGTGTCTCCGAACTCGAAGCCGATCTGAATCTTATGCAGGTCGCCGTCGGCGTCGTCCGGATACCACTGTTCGACGAAATCGCCGTTGGGCTGTTGCGCGTCGTGGAACAGGTTGTCGCGCCGCTGGCCGTTCACGAAGACGAAGATCGGCCGGTGGTAGAGAAACGACACTCCAAACTGTCCGGCGAACCAGTAGCCGTGGACCTCCGCCTGCGCCGTGGGTTCGCCGCCCCCGTTGCCGGGGCGGAACAGGTTGATGTCCGTCTCACCCAGCAACGGTTCGTCTTCCATGAAGCCCATGTCGTAATCGCAACTGGCACCGATCGGCGAATCGTAGGCCGGCGAATGCCAAGGGCTGCCATGGAACCACGCGCCGGCATTGTAGGCGATGCGGTTGGTGCCGTAGATGAACGTCGTGTCCTTCGGCTCGTTGCTCATCTTGCCGTCGGCGGCCCAGCGCGAGACGTTGGTTTGCGTCAGCCACATCCGGTACGTGCCCAGCGTGCCCGGAATCGTCGTGTCGCCCCAGCGCACGACGCACTCGCGGTTGGGCGCGTCATCGGGAAACGTGCTCGCGGCCGGCGTGGGGAAATTGTCGATCGCCTGCACGAAAAACGCGACGGCCCCTCCCGCCGCTTGGCCGGGAATGACCGTCGAGTAAAGGCCCGCGCCGTTGTTCGTCATCGCGACGGCGTTGTAAGTGGCGCTCGGATCGACGCGATAATTCACGGCGAGGAACGCCAGCCCGTCCGGATCGTGGACGTGTGCGGTAACGAGCACCTGCTGGCTGGCGGCTGGCAGCGCCGGGTGGTGCAACACTTCGGTAATGGCGGGGCCGGCGTTCGGAACGGCGCGGCTGTTCGGCAGTCCAGGCGTGCCGAGGTTTTTCGCGGTCAACACATAGCCGACAGCCTCCATCCAGTTGCCGCGCACGCGCAGGCTGACGTTCGGATTGCCTTTGAGCCAGCGCGCCTTCGCCCGCACCGTCACCACGGTGCCGGCCGCCAGCGTGTAGGGCAGTTGCGTGCGGACGCGGTTGGGGCCGGTGTCGCCTCGGCCCGAAGCGCGCAGGTGCAGGCAGCGGGCGCTGTTGTAACCAGCCGTCGGCTCCCAGCTTGTCCGGGCGTGATTTCCCTGGAACACCCAGCCGTCGACGCCGGTTTCGAAGGTGCCGTTGCCGATCACGTTCGTGCTGCCCGCGGGAATCAACTCGATGTCGTCGATCAGCGCCTCGCCTTCGCCCAGCAGCGTGACGTGAAGCTGGTTGGCGTCGGCGTAACCGTTGTCCATGGTGCCGGTCGCCTCGACGGTGAACCAGGCGCTCTTGGCCGACTCGTCGCTGTCCGCCCAGTTGGGCGCCAACCGCCGGTCGGAACGGGCGTCGCGCAACTCCAGGCTGCTCCCGCCGCCGTCGGCGAAGCGTCCCCAGCGTCCGCCCGGGCCATAGGTCACTTCGTCGATGGCGACGTGGATCGTGTTCGTCCGAAGCTGGCCGGGCGCGTTGGTGCTGACGAGTTCGTCGGGGAAATTCAATTCGATGCGCTCGCCGTTGTTGGCGAGAGTGCCGGAGTAATCGCCCAGGCAGTTGACCGTGCCGAGCGCGGGGTAATTGGCCCGGAGACCCGCGGCGTTCTTCGCAATCACCAGGTAGCCGCCCGCCGGGATAATCGTGCCCTGTGGGATGTTGAATGAAATGCCATCACGCAGCCGCCAGCCGCCCACGTCAACAAAGCTGGCGCCGCGGTTGTGCAATTCGACAAACTCGTCGTTCTCGTCGCCGCTGGCGGGATCGATCATGAGTTCGTTGATGACAACCTGTGTCGCCTTGTAGGGCGCGTTGTTCGAGCCGGGCGTCGGCGCAGCCAGGCGGGTCCAGGCGTTGGCGCCGTCGGGATAGCGGCCCAGCGGCACGCCGTTCTCCTGCGACTCGTATTTGAGGGCATCGATCACGCGCTGGCCGCTGGGGTGCTTGAGAAAAATGGTCTCGCCGCTCGCTGAAAGCGCAAAGCCCAGTTGCGCCTCGGTCAACACCAGGAAACCGCGCGCCGGGATGATCGTGTTGCCGATGGCCCC
>DASTLJ010000285.1:0-2877 GCA_035715125.1 Verrucomicrobiia bacterium | reverse complement strand
GCCGCGCTCAAGACCGATCCGATGCTGCCCCACCGCGCCGCGACGGAGGCGCTGGCGGAAGCCCGTCGCCGCCACATCCCATACGACTTCACGATGGACCATCGGAATCACGAGGCGCAGTTCTGTTCCGAAGTGGCCGCGGCGGCATACGAGCGCACCGGCGTGCGGCTCTGGATGGGATTGAGTTGGATCTCGTCGCCGACGGTCTGCGCGTGGCTCGGCTCGCTGGGCGTGCGGCATTTCGAGACGCAGGAGCCGTCCGACCTGGAATACGATCCGCAGCTCGCCATCGTGGCCGAGTGGCGGGACCGGGCGACGCTGCTCAAGGCGCACGCGGATGACGCGGTGACCGACGTGATGCTCGAGGAGGCGCAGCCAGGCCGTCCGCTGGGCTACAACCGGCTGTCGCTGCCGTCGGCCCGCCTGGCCAAAGCGTGGAGCTTTGTCCTGAACCGCTTCGGGAAAACGGGTCCGATTCCTGAAGGCATGAGCGCGGCGACGGCGCTTCGTGTGAAGAAATTTCGCCACGACCACGACGCCCGGACGGAGCGACTGCTGGTCCTGGCAGCGGAATTCCAGAAGTCCCGTGGCTATCCGCCGTCCTACCTGGATCTCACGCGGCTGGCGCGCGCGACGAAACGGAATGCGGAAGGCAAGCCCTGACGCCCGCACCTTGGCGGAGCCACCGCTGGGAGCGCCGGCTTCCAGCCGGCGAGTCGTACTGTCTGGCTGACTGAAACTGACCGGCAAGATGCCGGCGCTCCCAGCAGCCGAGCCGCCGCTGGGAGCGCCAGCTTCCAGCCGGCGAGTCGTACTGTCTGGCTGACTGAAACTGGCCGGCAGGATGCCGGCGCTCCCAGCATCGGCGCTATCGCGCCTGGCGGACGCGGATGGTGTAGTCCTTCGCCTTGGCGTTGATCGAGGTGAAGGGCACGCCTTCGGTGGCGTTCTCCGTGAGGATGAGTGTCTGAAAAGGCGTCGAATCGATGGGGAAGCCCTGCGCATCCTTGAATTCGCAGTTGATCTGGACCTGGATGCGGCGACTCTCCAGGTTGCGCACCTTGGCCACGACCTGGAGCCGGCCGTCGGGCAGAGTCGTTTCCTGCAAACCCGGGCACGTCACGGACTGTTGCGTGCCGGAGTCGAGCAGGACGAATTTCTCGCGGGCTTCCGTGTCGGATTTCGTCGCGTTCTGCGGTCGATAGGCGCCGGTTTCGGGACTCGCGCAGCCGGAGAGAAATGCGGCCAGTGCCGCGAGGGCCAGGGTGAATGAGATTGCGTTTTTCATAGCTTCAGGGGAGTTGTGGATTTGTCGCTCACGTAAATCACTTTGTCGCGGCCGGCGGTGACGGTCACAGTGACCGTCCTGGTTTGACCGCCCAGGAGCCGGCCGGCTTCATCGAGAAAATCAACCGTCAGCGTGTGCTCGCCGGGCGGCGCCGCGAATGCGACGAAACTGAGGAACCGCGGCAGGTTGTCCCATGTGCGCACATCGGCCTCGGGCGTGGCCGCGCTCGAAAAAATCTTGCTCACGAGCCCCGCGCCCATGACCGCCAGCCCGGCAACCTCCGTGTCCCGATGCGTCGCCAGGACGGCGCCCGTGATGAGCGCGGCGTTGCCGGCGGCATCGGTCGAGGACTTGAAGACGGCCTTGTTGGCCAGGACATGATCCATCACTCGTCCGCCCCGAGTGGTGGCCTGGAAGACGAGGTCGTCGTAGGGGACGGCTTTGCCCGTGCCATCGCGGAGTCTCACGATGGCGTTGTGCGCGGCCGAGGCCCGCACCCGGAAACGAAGCTGTTCGCCGTACGCGCCGGTCGCGAATTTCTCCGGGCCCGCGCCGTAGTCGACGAAGACCAGGAGGTTGGCATTCGTGCCGAAGACCGGCGGCTTCCATAGCTTGGCGGTGGACTCCGCGCGCTGGACCGCCGCCGTACCGTCCCCGCCGAGCTTGAGGGTGGCGTAGCCGTCCAGGTAATCCAGCAGGACGAAGTCGCACGCGTAAGTCTTCTTTTCCACGTCGCTGTCGGCCAGTTGGCCGCTGCGGAAGCAGGCGCGGGCGTTGTCCGGTTCGCCGTCCATCCAGTAGAGGATGCCCCGATAATACCAGGCCATGACGCGCTCGTAAGGTTCGCCGATGAACGTCTTCTTCGCCTCGGCTTCGAAGTAACTGCGCGATTTCTTCGCGTCCGCGTCCTTGCCGTAGATGTTGCTGATGCGCGCGATGGCGGCGTCCAGGTGGCGCTTGGCCGTGTCGAACTCGCCGCGGCGCATGGCGGCCAACGCGGTTCGGTATTGCCAGAGGACCTTGTCGCGCGGCGGGCCGAAATCGATGAAGTACTCGCCGTCGACGATGGGATCGCCAGTGAGTTTGTAAGCCGGGCGCGGCTCCGTGGCGCAGCCGGCCAGCCCGAGGAAAAGGCCGAGCGTGAACAGAATGCCGGCGCGTTTCATCGGCGCGAGTGTCGCGGAAAGCGGCTAGCGATAGGCGGCGTCTTCGAGACCCTGCTTTTTGATCTCATGATCGCCGGACCAAACAATGACGCCCGTGCGGGGGTCGATGAGCTGAAACGTATAGAGTACGTAGTCGCTGGTGCCGTCCTTCGTTTTTGTAGTCAAGCTCTGGAGCTTGCCGGTGAGCAAGTAGTCGGCGCCCTTGAGTTCCTGCACGTTGGGGTCCGACGTGGAAGTGAACTGCCCGGCTCGTTTTGCCTCACGCTCCTTGATCAGGGTGTTGAGCCGTTCGCGCGCCAGGAAAAGCACTTTGCCGCCCGATTTGGACGTGAGCTGCGTCTGGATGCGCGTGAGGAAGATGTCCTTGTTGATTGGGAAGCGCGTCTCATTGAGGACCGGCTCGAGCGCGATGTAAGGCGGTGT
>DASTLJ010000284.1:0-1999 GCA_035715125.1 Verrucomicrobiia bacterium | reverse complement strand
CCGCCGGCCGCGCACCAAGCCGTTGAGGCGCTGGAATGGGACGCCGATCCGGCCCGCGGCCTCAGCCTGCGTGATCTCCAGCGGCTTCAAGAATTCCTCGAGGAGCATCTCGCCGGGATGCGTGGGCGGCCGATGGGTCGGCAGTCGGCGCCGCGCGTTAGCCGTGCGGGTGGTAGTCTTCGCACCGGACGTCATGGGCACAGTCCTCTCTGAACCGAAAGGTGAGTCGATACTGATCGTTCACCCGGATGCTGAACGATCCGGCGCGCGATCCGCGTAAGGCTTCGAGTCGATTCCCCGGCGGCACGCGCAGCGCGTCCAGGCGATCGACGCGGTTGAGCAGGTCCAGCTTGCGGCGTACGACCGGCCAAATCACCTTTGGAATGTGGCGCGCCGCTTTCGAGTCCAGGCCGTTCCATATATCTTTGGTGGTGACGTCCGCGAAGCTCGCAATCAACCCAAACATCATAGCACACGGAATGTGCTATCAACGAAGCGCTCGCTCCAGTAGGCCCGAGAGTGTTACCCATGTCTCCGGCCGGGTCGATCTGTTACCTATGTCGCCGGAATGGACCTGGGAGGGATGGCGTCCCCAAAGGGAGCCGCGCTGCTTGGACTGACGACCAAACCGCCAAAATTGCGGTGGATTCTGCCGCTCGCAGCCTACTCCCCAGTGACGAGTTGCCGCGTGAACGCACGCCGCTAAGCAGTGCGGGGGCGCGGCCCATTCGGTTATTTCTTTCTTGGCCTTGAAAGTACGCGAGTGCATGGCCGGACACGTCCGCTGCTGGTCGAGACCCTTCGAGCGGTAAAGAAAGTTGGTCGCAACCGCTTGTGACCTCCGCCGGGCGCAATCGAGGCCTAGCGGCGCCCGGCTTACGTCAGCGCTTCTTGGCTCCGCGCGGATCGTCAGCCGGGTTCACGTAGACGATCTCCCACGGCCCCATCCCGTGGAGCTGGATGACGGTTTCCCCTGTCGCCCAGGCGAAGTGTTTCATCATAGGCGGCAGGAAGCCGAAGGTCCCCGCTGGCATTGCCTGCCCTGCCTTATCGTCGAACTTGTCGCCCATCCCGAGGTTGAAGGTCCCCGAGACCACGGTCACGTGCTCCACCTTCTTGTGGAAGTGGGGTGGAATCTTGTAGCCGTCCGGCGCCTGGAGGCGCATCGTGTAGAGCCCGGGCTTGAAAGGATCGCCCTCGAGCACTGCCAGCTTGGCCCCGGCAGGCAGCGCGTTGGGGGCGTCCATCCACTTGACGTCGGCGGGCCTGAACAAGCCATGGTCGGGGAGCGCGGCGGGGGGCGCCTGCTTTTTGGCCGGGGTCTGCGCCAGGCCCGCGGCGGACGCGATGCACGCCAGGATCGTCACGGCAAACAATCGCTTCATGGATCCTCCTGTGGAAGGGGCCAGTATACGCCCTGGCGGAGCCCGAAGCGCGTTAATGCTGCGCCGGTCTTTGGCACGCGCTGAGGCCACCAGCATCGAAGAAGCCTACCGCGACAATCGCACGGCCGGGCCTGCGGTCATTCGCCAACGCCAACCGCGACGCCACGGCGCGGGCACGAGTACGGTTGTCAATAGCAAGAACAGGAAGAGTCGAAAAGTCGCGGCGTCACGCCGCGGGTTGGGTGTTTGGGCGGGACGACGGAAACCTGCCAACGGCCGCAGCGGTTAGTGTCGCGTTTACGCAGTGGATGGCACTGGTGAAACTCCCCCGGCGTCTTACACCACGTCTGTCGGCACACTGGCGCATCGAACATGCTTCGCGATGCGCGTCGCCTCCAGCAGTGCAGTTGATCGATAGGTGGACTATGGTTGAACGGGATTGCCATGTGACCGACGAAGAATTAAACCGCGCGGTCAGGACGCGCCGGCCCTTCCATAGATCGGCCAGCTACCGTACCCGCACGTAAAGCACGTAATCCTCGCCGTGCCACGCGGGGTCGCGCTCAAAGCCAATCTCGTGCATGGCAGGGTCGCCAGCCGTCCGCGCAACGCGA
>DASTLJ010000283.1:0-15914 GCA_035715125.1 Verrucomicrobiia bacterium | reverse complement strand
AGCCCGGCGGATTGAGCGTGCTCGCGCCTCCGGGGCACTCTGTGGAGTTGCCGGCCAGAAATTCAGATCTCTCGACGAGCGGGCGACGACTGGCCTTCGCACGGTGGCTGACGAGTGGGACGAATCCGCTCGTCGCCCGTGTCGTCGTAAATCGCATTTGGCTGCATCATTTCGGCCGCGGACTCGTCGGCACGCCGGCGGATTTCGGCGTCATGGGCGAACGACCGACTCATCCCGAGCTGCTCGACTGGCTCGCGAGCGATTTTGTCGAGCACGGCTGGCGATTGAAGCGCTTGCACAAATTGATCATGACTTCCACGGCCTACCGGCAATCGTCTCTGCGCGATCCGCGCCGCGAATTGCATGATCCGGAAAATCGCCTTTACTGGCGCAAGCCGGTCCAGCGCCTCGATGCCGAAGTCATCCGCGACTCCATTCTCGCGGCCAGCGGCGCGTTGAACAAAACGATGTTCGGTCCACCCGTGCCGGTGCGCCCGGATGTCCACGGCCAGATAGTCGTTGGCATCGACAAATCGGAGGGCGACAACAAGATGCCGGTCGAAGTGTCGCTCAAAGGCGAAGAGTTTCGGCGCGGCATTTACATCCAGGTGCGGCGGAGCCGCCCACTGGCAATGCTCCACGCCTTCGACGCGCCGGTGATGGAGGTCAACTGCGAGCGGCGCCAGTCCTCCACGGTGCCGACGCAATCCCTGATGTTGATGAACAGCCAGTTCATGCTCGATCAGGCGGCGCGATTCGCCACGCGCCTGCAAACGGAGGCCGGCGAGGACCGCGCCGACCAGGTCACCCGCGCCTGGCGACTGGCGTTCAGCCGTGGTCCAACGGAACAGGAGTTGGCTGGCGCGCTCGATTTTCTGTCCCGGCAGGTGGAGCACTTGAAAAGTGCGGCTGAAAAGAAAGACGAGAAACCGAAGAAGGACGAAAAGACGAAACCCGTGCCGACACCGGCGCCGGAATTGCAAGCCCTGACCGATCTCTGCCAGGCATTGCTGAGCGCCAACGAGTTTCTCTACATGGACTAAGGCGGCCTGACGCTGGCAGCGAAGGCTGGCCAATCGCGCGCATCCCGATACGCTAGCTCGCAGAAAGGGGTCTAGACTGCAAAGCTTTTCGGCAGAGCCCATGTTGCGCCCGCGCGACTTGCGTCATGCTTCGGCCTGAAAAAAGTCGTTTTGGCTCATGGGTTGAGAAAGTCGGGCTAGTCAAAGGGTCCATGCAGGAGTTGCTTCAGCGGCGAGTTCCCACGTTGCCTGGCCAGCCGTTCGGCGCAGACATCACGCCGCAAAGCAAGTCTGGCAATTGCCCGGCGTTAGCCGCTATGCTGCCGCCAGTCGACCCCGAAACAGGCGAGTGATGAAGTCCGAAATCCGGAACCCGGAACCCGTGCAGAATCCGAACCTCGACGCCCAAAGCGCCGGGCACCCACCCTATTCGGATTTCAAGGGCCGGCCTTCTCCCGGATTTGGAATTGCGGTCTTCGGGTTTGCCCTGCTTCTGCTCCTCTCTCGACCTTCCACGTTCCACGCCCAAGCCGCCCCGCCACCCAACCGCGTCCTCCACCTCGACGGCACGAACAGCTACGTGCAACTGCCGCCGAACATCTTCGACGCGCTCACGCAGGCAACGGTCGAGGGATGGGTGAAATGGAACAGCATGCGGAGCAACGACCGATTCTTCGATTTCGGGGACCGCGACCGCGAGATATACGTCCGGGCCGATGCGTTGCAGTTGACTTTCCTGATCACAGCGCCGGACGGTACGCGGCATCGCATCGAGGCAGCCGGGATGCTCCGTTCGAATGAGTGGGGCCACGTCGCGGCGGTGAGCGGGCCGGGAGGCGCGAAGCTGTATTTCAATGGCGTCCTCGTGGGGAGCAACACCTACACGGGCAGCTTCTCAAGGCTCAATGGCCGGCAGAATTACCTGGGCAAGTCTAACTTCAGGTCCAGCGATTCCACGACTCGCGGTCAGATGGACGAGGTGCGCGTCTGGGATCACGAGCGCACGCCGGAGCAGATTCGTGGGAATCTGTTCACGACGCTGATGGGCACGGAGCCGGGGCTGGCGGGCGATTGGAATTTCGACGACGGCACGGCGAAGGATCGCTCGGCGGGAAAGCATGACGGGACGATTCTGGGCAACGCACAGTTCGTCGAGACGGCGCTGCCGAAGGCCGGCTCTTTGCGCAACGTGCAGGTTGCATGGCTTTCGGGAAAAGTCACCCAGCCCGGCGGGCGAGCAGTGACCAATCTCGACGTGGTGGTCCGCGAAGGCAGCCAGCGCATCGGCAGCGCGCGCACGGACCAGGCTGGCGAATATCGGGTCAGCATCGCTCCCGGCACTGTGCCCATCGAACTCACGGCGGTCCGCGGCGAACTGGGCGGCGGCGCAGCGGACGTGAAGCTGAATCCAGGCGAGGTCCGCCGCCTTGACTTTGCGCTGCAAGCGACGCGCCTGGCCGGTCGTGTCCTGGGCGCCGATGGCAGACCGCGGCAGGGCGTGCGCGTCGAGTTGTTGCGGGCGGAGGAGGACCGGGCGGTGACCAATTCCGTCAGCAACGTCCGGGGCGAGTTCCGGTTTGCCGCTCCGCTGCCGGGCCGGTACGTGTTGCGCGCGCCGGCGGAAGAAGGGCCGGCGCTTTTCGCGAATGGCAAGCCAGTGGAGATGAATTGGGGCACGGTGCTGACGAATCTCGAATTCCTGCTGGCTGCCCCGACGGCATTGCCCGTCGTGGCCGCGTCCGACAAGACCAGGCCCAGCCGGGTGCTGCAGCTCACGGGCGAAGGCAGCTTCGTCGAACTGCCGCCGGACATTTTCACGAACCTCGTCGAGTTCACGGTTGAAGGCTGGGTGAAGTGGCAGCGATTCGGCCGCGATTCGCGCTTCTTCGACTTCGGTGAAGCCTGGCACAGCATCAACGTGAAGAACAACAGCACCACCGGCGACCTCGTCTTTGACATGCTGCCGTCGGAGGCGCAGCGCGGCCAATTCACCATTCGCGTCGGCGGAGCGGTGGAGCTGAATCGTTGGGTCCACGTTGCCGCGGTCAATTCGAAGCAAGGCATGCAACTCTACGCGGACGGCGCCTTGATGGGCACCGACGCTTCGCCGGGCGGCCTGGCGGACCTTGGGGCCAGGCCACAGCGCAATTTGCTCGGTCGGTCCAACTGGAAGGGCCTGGGAACTGCGCAGGACGAGGACTTCGAGGGGCAGATGGACGAGGTGCGTGTCTGGGACCACGCCCGCACGCTGGCCCAGCTTCGCACCAATATGTTCGCCACGCTCACGGGCCGGGAGCCGGGATTGGTGGGCTACTGGAATTTCGACGACCCGGGGCAACCGGGGCGCGACTTTTCGGCGGGCGGGCATCCGGCGGCGTTCAATGGTGGGGCGACGGTTGAGGAAAGCGAGCGGCCCGAGGGCACGGATTGGGTGCAGAGGCAGATCGGCCGCGTACTGCACTGCACGGGCACCAACAGCTACGTGGAGCTGCCGCCGAATCTCTTTACCAATCTTGAGGAGGCCACCATTGAGGCATGGGTGAAGTGGGAGTCGGGCAGTGGCTCTGCGCAGGCCTGGGACTTTGGCGGTCCCGGCCGGCACACGTATTTGCGCCAGAACAGCGGTCCCGCGTTGCTGTTTCGCATCGACGATTCGGCCGGGTCGAAGTTCCAGGTCGAAGTGGCGGGGATTCCCTACAACAACCAGTGGGGTCATATCGCGGCGGTCACAGGCAAGGGCGGCGTGCGGCTCTATTTGAACGGCGCGCTCATCGGCATGAATGAATTCACCGGCAGCCTTTCCGGCCTGGGTCGCGCGCACAACTACCTCGGCCGCACTGACGGCACAGCAACGAACACGTTCCGCGGCGACATCGACGACATGCGCGTGTGGAGCGGGGCTCGCACGCCGGAGCAGATTCGAGACGGGATGTTCAATACGCTCACGGGCAGGGAGCCGGGCCTGGTGGCCTGCTGGAACTTCGATGACGGCACGGCTCGCGACCTCTCGCCCGGCCGCCACGATGGCAAACTCGTTGGCTCCGCGGAAGTCATCGACGCCGAATTGCCGCATCCCTCGCTGCTGAGGCAGGTTGAGGCTTTCAGAATAGCGGGACGCGTGACCGGCAAGGAAGACCGGCTGGTGTCAGGCGCCCGCGTGCGGCTCTATCAGGACGGCGATTCTGTGGCTGAGGCCAGGACAGAACTGTCGGGTGGGTATCAACTGACTTTCATACCCAACCGCCAGCCTTACGAGTTGCGCGTCACGAAGGACGACCTCGGCTATGCCCGCACCGGCGTACTGTTCTTTGGGCCGCAGACCAATTCGTGGGACTTCACGCTGGCGGAGACGATGGTTTCCGGCCAGCTCTACTCGGCGGACAGTCGTCCGCAGGCGGCGGTGAGAGTGGAGTTGCTGCGCGGGACCCGGCGGACGGTGGCCGCGACCACGCTGACGGATGCCGACGGGAATTTTCGATTCAAGATTCCCGCTCCTGACAACTACCGCCTCCGGGCCTACACGGCGGACGGCCGGGTGGCGCTCAACGAGGATCGCGCGCTGGCGGTGGCGATGGGCCAGCCGGTGAGCGCCATGAACTTCGAGGTGGCCGCGCGCAAGCCGGCCACGACCAACGGATCGGCCACGCCCAATCACGTTCTGCACCTGGGTGGAAACCGCGAATTCGCGAAATTGCCATCGCGGGTGTTTGGCGATTTGGAGGAGGCCACCGTCGAGGGCTGGGTGAAGTGGGAGCGCTTCACGAAACGCGCGCGCTTCTTCGACTTTGGCCGGGAAGGCCAAACCATCTATGTGGAATCAGGCGCGATCGATAATCCCGGCCTCCTTTTCCGCATTTCGACGGGGCAGGAAAACTTTGGCGACGTCTCTGTACGGGCGTTGCGCACGAACCAGTGGATGCACATTGCAGCCGTGTCGGGCAAACAGGGGATGAGGCTCTACCTGAACGGGCTGCTCGTCGGCAGCAACGCCTACGCCGGGAACTTCCGCTCCACCGGCAACAACGAGAATAACTATCTCGGTCGCTCCAACTGGGGCGGCGACGACTACTTCCACGGCCAGATGGACGAGGTGCGCGTGTGGGTCACAGCGCGCAGCCAGGAGCAGATTCGCTCGAACATTTTCGCGCGGCTCACGGGCAGCGAGGAAGGCCTGGCCGGCTTGTGGAACTTCGACGCCTCGGAGGTCGCCGACAATACGCCAAACCAACTGACCGGAGAATTGCGCAACAATGCCACGACCGCGGTGGCAGACGTGCCGGCGTCGTCCGCCGAGCTCGACGTGCCCACGGTCCTCTTTGGCACGCTGATCGACGCGGAGGGCAAGCCGGTGAACCAGGCCTATGTGGAAATCAAGCAGGGCACGAACTTCACGCAATCTGCCAACTCGGACATTGAAGGGCATTACCGAGTGACGTTCTTCGCGTCACGACAGCCGGTGACCCTGCGCGTCGCGGCGGGTGAACTCGGCGCGTGGCGGACGAACCTGCTCTTCACCGCCGGCGAGACGAATCTCGACTTCACGCTGCGCGACGCGACGCAGCTCTCCGGCAAGGTGGTGGCGCTCGATGATTCGCCGCTGCCCAACGTGGTGGTGCAGGTTGTGGGCGTCGTCGATTACGAATGCACCCTGCCGGGTGGATTCACGGGCGACTATTTCCAGATGGAAGATGATTTCAGGCTGCGCGATTTCCGCGCCGCTCCGACGAATCGCGAGCCGACGCTCCGGCGGCTGGACAGCGCCATTGATTTTCGGGTCCGGCCACCGGCAGAGCCATTCGCCGGGACGACGTTGACCAACTATTTCTGCGTGCGTTGGACCGGCATGTTTCGCCTCAGCCAGGCAGGCCGGTACACTTTCGAGGTCGAGGCCGATGACGGGGCTTTCCTGTTCCTGGATGACCGGCTGGTCGTTGACAACGGTGGTGGGCACATGATGGTGGCCAGGCACGCCGAAGTGGAACTCGCTGCGGGCGAACATCGGCTCCGGCTCGAGTACTCCCAGGGCGCCGGACATCACGGCTGCCGGCTGCACTGGTGGAGCGAAGGCGCGGAGCACTCGGCGTTCCCGGCCGTCAAACCCGCGCGATTCACCACGGCGAGCGACGAGAAGGGCGAGTACCGTTTCCGCCACGTGCCGGCCGGCCGCTACCGTGTGCGCGCCCACGTGCCGGGCGGATTTGTGTATGCGGAAAGTGTAACCGGAAACTCGGGCGCCACGCTGCCCCTCACCCGCCCTTCGGGCACCCTCTCCCCCTCCGAGGGGGAGAGGGATGGGGTGAGGGGGCCGTCCGACGGCAAGCGAACATTCGCTACCTTCACCCTCGCCTACGATTCGAAGTTCGAGGGCGTGAACCTCAAAACCGCGCCGTTCAAGAAGGGGGTCTGGAAAACTTACACGAAGGCGGACGGCCTGCCGCACGAACAAGTTTTCCGCATTCTCGAAACAAAGGATGGCGCCTTGTGGCTCGGCACGCTGGGCAACGGGGCGGTGCGCTGGGACGGACGGCGCTTCACCAGCCTCACAACGGCAGATGGATTGGCGAACGACTTCGTCACCGGCATCTGCGAAGCGCGGGACGGCGCCCTTTGGTTTGCCACCCAGGAAGGCGCATCGCGCTGGGATGGACGGCGCTTCACCCGCTTCACCGCGAAGGACGGGCTGGCGACGAATGACGTGAACGGCATAGCGGAGGCGGGCGATGGGACGGTTTGGTTCACCAGCCCCGCGGGCGCTTCGCGCTGGGACGGGAAGGCGTTCAAGACCTACTCGACAAACGAGGGCACGGCGGCGGTCTTGAGC
This sequence comes from Verrucomicrobiia bacterium, assembly GCA_035715125.1. GTDB lineage: Bacteria > Verrucomicrobiota > Verrucomicrobiia > Limisphaerales > JADJPG01 > DASTLJ01. Next base: position 9,071 of record DASTLJ010000283.1, on the reverse strand, counting down.
GGCGCCGCGTTGACCGACCGCAAGGGGCGCGTCTGGCTCGGCGGCCGGGGCGCGGTCTGCCGCTGGGATGGAACGAATTTCTTCAATCTCACCCAGGCCAATGGCCTGCCGGATGCCTACGTTTACTCCCTCTTCGAGGACCGCGAAGGCCGGATTTGGGTGGGCACTTCGGGGAATGGTGTTTACCGATGGGACGGCGAGCGATTCGAGCAGTTCAGCCGGACGGATGGGCTGGCGGACAATTCCGTGCTGGCCATTCACCAGGACCGGGACGGAGTGATGTGGTTCGGAACGTGGTACGACGGCGTGTCGCGGTTCGACGGCACGAGCTTCGTCAACTACTCGACGGCTGACGGCCTGCCCGAGAACCGCATCCACGACATTCATCAGGACGGGGATAGCGTGCTCTGGTTCGGCACCTTCAATGGCGGCCTGGTGAGGTTCGACGAGCGGCGGTTGGTCCGGTTCTCGACGGCCGACGGGCTGGCAAATAACTTCTGTTCGTCGGTCATCGCAGATCGGCAGACGAACTTGTGGTTCACCACCTCGAAGGGTGTGTCGCGCCACGACGGGCTTGCCGCGCCAAAGCAACGCGACGGCGGGCGGCGCTTCACCAGTTTCACCACCGCCGACGGACTGGCCGACAACTACGTGAGCGCGGCGCTGGCGGCGGAGGACGGCACGATGTGGTTCGCCACCGCGCGCGGCGTGTCGCGCTGGGACGGCAACCGGTTCGAGAACTTCACCACCGCCCACGGCCTGGCGAACAATGAGGTGAACGCGATTCACCAGGACCGCGCCGGGTTCATCTGGTTCGGCACGTCGGGCGGCTTATCGCGCTGGGACGGAAAGCGCTTCGAGCGTTACAGCACTTCCCAAGGGCTGGTGGACAATCGCATTATCCGCATCTGCGAGGACAAGGCGGGAACGTTGTGGTTTGGCAGCCGTTTCCACGGGCTTTCGCGCTGGGATGGCCGGCGTTTCAACAAGCTTGTCGAGGCCGATGGCCTGGCCTCCGGGAATATCAACGCACTCTGGCCCGCCAGCGACGGCAGCGTATGGGTGGGAATGGGCGTCGGCGGCGTGGCGCGCGTCGCGGGCACCAACGTGACCTCCTACACACCCGCGTCCGGCCTGGCGGCCAGCTACAGCGAGATGCTCCAGGAGGAAGCCGATGACCTCGGCCAGCAAGGCTTCATTCCCGACCTCCAGAAAATCCACGGCGCCGGCAAACATCTGCTCGGCCTCATCAATGACATCCTCGATTTGTCGAAAGTTGAGGCCGGCAAGATGACGCTCTTCCTCGAGGAGTTCGACGTGGCAAAGCTGGTCAACGAAGTCAGCGCCACCGTCCGGCCGCTCGTTGACAAGAACGGCAACACCCTGGAGATGAACTGTCCCGCTGCCATCGGCGTGATGCGCGCCGATGTGACCAAAGTGCGGCAGACGTTGTTCAACCTGTTGAGCAATGCGAGCAAGTTCACCGAACGTGGGGTAATTCGACTCGAAGTCGACAAAGTAATCAGTAATCAGTGTTCAGTAATCAGTGAAGGGACTCGTCGCGCAGCGGCTCTACTGAATACTGATTACTGTTCACTGATTACTTTCCGCGTCAGCGACACCGGCATTGGCATGACGCCAGAGCAGATGTCCAAGCTTTTCGAGGCCTTCTCGCAAGCCGATGCCTCGACCACGCGCAAATTTGGCGGCACTGGACTCGGCCTGGCCATCAGCCGCAAGTTTTGCCGGCTCATGGGCGGCGACATCACGGTGGTGAGTGAGCCGGGCAAGGGTTCAACGTTCACCGTCACACTGCCCACGAAGGTCGACGAAACGAAGACCGGAGCAGCCGCCGAAGCAACGAAGCGGATCGACCTGCCCGACCGCCTCCTCACGTCGGCGGCTACAGTGCTGGTCATCGACGACGACCCCGCCGTGCGGGAACTCATGCAACGCTCCCTGACCAAGGACGGTTACCACGTCGAGGTTGCCGCCGATGGCCGCACTGGCATCGAGATGGCCAAACGTCTCAAGCCCGCCGTCATCACTCTCGATGTGATGATGCCGAGCATGGACGGCTGGGCCGTGCTGACCGCGTTGAAAGCCGACCCCGCCACCGCGGACATCCCGGTGGTGATGCTCACCATCGTCGATGACAGAAACATGGGCTTCGCGCTCGGCGCGGCGGATTACTTCACCAAACCCATCGACTGGCAGCGTCTCTCGGCGGTGCTGCAAAAGTATCGCAAGCCCGCCGCCGCGCAGACCGTGCTCATCGTGGAAGACGACGAGCGCACGCGCGAGATGCTCCGCCGCACGCTGCAGAAGGAGGGTTGGCAGATTCGGGAGGCCGCCAACGGCCGCTTCGGACTCGAGCAGTTGGCCCACGTCACGCCCGGTCTCATCCTGCTCGACCTGATGATGCCCGAAATGGACGGCTTCACATTCATGAGGGAATTGCGGCGCCGGCCGGACTGCGCCCACGTCCCCGTCGTCGTCATCACTGCGAAGGATCTCACGGACGAGGACCGTCGCCGCCTGAGCGGCGACGTCGCCCGCATCCTCGGCAAAGACGCCGCCAGCCACGACCAACTCGTCGCCGAGGTGCGACGACTGCTGACCCAGCAGATGGAGTTTCACATTTGAACCCGGCCATTTCACACCCGAGGTAGCCGCCGACGTGAGGAGGCGGATGGAGCAAACGGGCGAACGTGTCCGCCTCCTCACGTCGGCGGCTACCGAATGTGGGTCACTGATGCGGCTTGTGGAATTTCCGGGTTCAGCCTGCTTTTAATTTCCGAATCCAGCGGAGCACGGCCAGAGCGGTGGGAATCCAGCGCGCCAGGTTGCGCCAGCGGCGCGCGGCCAGTATCCCCAAAGCGCCTGCTCCGAGCGCAAGCCAGGGACTGGCGGCCCCCACTTTTTGCCGCGCTTCGTTCATCCAGTTGAAGCCGGCGCGAACACGGGCACACTCGGCGCGCAGCATCGCCCGATGCAAGTCGGCCTGAACGACGAGCAGGCGCTTGTGCTCAGCGAGCTCCGTCAGTTGCCGTTTCTCTGGCATTCGCGGTCCTTTCTGAACTCGTCGAGGCATTGCGCGAACGGGGTTGGGCCGCTGCGAATCTGGTTGCGGATTTTCCACAAGACGGCTGCTCCCGCGGCAAGCGTGCCCAGCGCCAGCCCGATCAATCCCAGGAAGCCGGCGATGCGCCATAAGTAGAGCGCCAGCGCGCCCAGCCCGACGAGCAGTCCGGCCACGATGAGTGCCAGGGCCACGACGAGCCAGACGATGACGTCGAGCGCGCGCAGCTTTTCCTCCTGAAACTCGACGGCGAACAACTCGAATCGGCTTTGCGCCAGCCCGAGCAACGCATCACCTGCCCGCCGAATCGAGTTGAGCCAACCGACGGACTTGTCCGATTCCTCGTCCATGCCGGTTATTTGCGCGTGACCAGAACGCCAATCAACAGGCCGACGCCGAACGCGACGCCGATGGATTCATAAGGATGCGTGCGAATCGCCGTGTCGGCCTTCTTCGCGGCGGCTCGCGCAGTGTCCGCAGTCTGCTCCTGCAATTGCTCGCAGGTTTCCTTGGCGCGTTCCAGCGCCGAAGAAATGCGCGTGCGGACCTCCTTGGCTTTCTCACTGACATCGCCCGCGGTGGCTTTCAGCAGGTCTTCGGAGTCGCGGACCAGCGACTTCAAGTCCGCCATCACACGCTGGCGGGCCAGCGTGCCGTGCGCGTGTTCCATGTTTTCGAAGTGCGTTTCCATATTCGTTCCTTTCGCCTTTGGTGTTCAGTGCTTCGACAATGTATCCAACTCTCTCCTGAGTCGCGGCGCCGCGCAAGGATTTGCGGATCTCCAAAAACCACGCGTAATCTCATATTAGTGTCCATTGGTGTCCATTCGTGGTTGAGATAATTATGCGTGGTTCAGGTGATCTGCGGCAGGGCCTTGATTTTCCGTTTGACCCGATCCACCGTTAGCTGTAAGCACCACGCGATTTCCGCGACGCAACCCGGGCCGGTGGCCCGCTGGCTGGCTCTCCGGCGCGCGGGGGAAAGACGGACACTGGACATGTTGAACAGCAAATCGTTCCTGGCCGTGGATTTCGGCGCCACGAATCTCAAGGTGGCGGAGTTCGAAGTCAACGAATCGGGCGGGTTGTTGCTCAAGCAGTATGGGTTCCGATCCCTCGGCGTGGACGGCACGCAGGAGGCCACGCGCGAAGGAGCCATCCAAAAGGCGCTCACCGAGCTGCTCTCGGAAAAGGGGTTCAAGGCGCGGCACGTGAACATTTGCGCGCCGGGGTTTCACACGTTCTCGAAGTTCGTCAAGCTGCCGCCGGTGGACACGGCCAAGGTGACGCAGATCATCCAGTACGAGGCGCAGCAAAACGTTCCATTTCCGCTCGAGGAAGTGGTGTGGGATTACCAGATTTTGGGCGCGACGCCCACGGGCGAGCTGGAGGTGTTGCTGGTGGCGATCAAGAGCGACATCGTCGAGGGGCTGTTTCGGGCGGCGGACAATGCTGGGGCGCGGCTGAACCTCGTGGATGTATCGCCGGCGGCATTGAGCAACGCGTTCCGGTTCAACTATGGCGACCTGGAAGGCTGCACGATGCTTCTGGATATTGGCGCCAAGACGAGCAACCTGTTGTTCTTCGAAAAAGGAAACATCTACTCGCGCGGGATTAACATCGGGGCCAACTCGATCACGCAGGATTTCGCCAAGGAATCCAAGCTGAGCTACGACCAGGCGGAACGATTGAAAGTTGAGGAGGGCTTCGTGAGCCTGGGCGGCGCCTACGAGGAGCCGGAAAACGCGCATCAGGCGGCCATCTCGAAGATCGCCCGCCAGGTCCTGACGCGGCTGCACATCCAGGTCAACCAGACGATCCAGTTTTATCGCGGCCAGCAGGGCGGCTCGCCGCCGGAGCGGTTGTTCCTGTCGGGCGGGGCGACCAGCATGGCGTACACCGCGCAATTCTTTTCCGAAAAGCTGAACCTCCCGGTGGAGTATTTCAATCCGCTGCGCAACGTGCAGCTCGAAGAGGGGCTCAACCGCGAGGAACTGGCCAAGGTGGCCCACTCGATGGGGGAGGTCGTGGGGCTGGGATTGCGCAACCTGGCCCGCTGCCCGGTGGACCTGAACCTGATGCCGAAGAGTTCGAAGAAGCGGCAGGAGTTCAGCCGGAAGAAACCGTACCTGGCCGCGGCGGCATTATGCCTGATTCTGAACCTGTTCGCGGTGGCGATGTTTTATCAGCAGATCGCCAACGAGCGGGAGGCCGCGTTTGGCAAGCTCAAGGAAATCATCGGCCCCGCCGAGCAGGCCAAGTCGCAGATGGAGGACGAGTCCCGGAAGTTGAAAACCGCGCAAACGCAGTGCGAGCAGAATTCGGTGTGGCTGGGGGACAAGTGTTACTGGGGGTCGGTGCTCGTGGCGCTACGCGAGGCGATGATCGCGGTTGAAACCAGGAAGGAGGCGGAGCACGGCACCAAGAACATCGGGGTGTGGGTCGAGCGGCTGGCGCCGATCATCCCGGCCGGGTACTTGTCGGTCAGCATTCCGGCGCCGCCGGGGATTTGCGGCAACACCAATCTCGCAGGAGGCGAACCGCCACCCCCACCGCCGGGCCCAGGCCCGCCTGGAGCCGACCAACGGCGAAGACGATTCCAGGACCGCGGGCCGGGGGGAGGCGGAGGAAACCGACCCGTCCGGCAGGCCTCGGGCTCGGAGGGGCCCGAAATTGACTGCGTGATGCTGACCTGCCGCGGCGTGAACCTGAACAGCATCGGCGCAGCGGCGAACACGGGTTTGGCGGACGCCGTGGCGGAGGAGCTGAAATCCCGGACGAACTATTTCGATGCGGAGAATACCAAGCTCGTCGGCGATGCCATTGGCTTCGACTCGACCAACCTCACCATCAGCTTCACGGTCCAGGTCAAGCTGGCCCGGCCCATGAAGCTCTGAACCATGGTCTGGATAAAACGCAATCTTCTGCTTGTCGTCAGCGGCCTGGTCGGGCTGAGCCTGATCGGCTTCGGCACGTTCCTGGTGTTGGGCGGGCTGGCCCGGAACAAGCAACTCACCGACGACGTCGAAGCGACACGTTCGCGCGCCAACGCGCTTTACGATGCCAATCCGTTTCCGAGCCAGACCAATATTGCCATGGCAAAGCAAGAGATGGAATCACTGCGCGACGCCATCGCCCGGGCGCATAAACATTTCACCGCCGTGCCGGTGGAAAAGTTCGACATAAAGCGGTTCATGGTGTGGCGCGATGAATCGTTGAGCGAAATGCGCGAGGCGGCGAGGCGGGCGGGGACCGAGCTGCCCGCGGCGGATTACTCGTTCTCCTTCGCGACGCAGCGGGGAAAAACCCAGTTCAGTCCGGACACCCTTCCGCACGTGCCGGAGCAGATGGCGGAAGTAAAGGCGCTCTGCAAGATGCTGTTCGAGGCGCGCGTCAACCGCATCGGCAATATCCGCCGCGCCCGGATTTCCGCGGACGACAAGAACAGTTCCAATGCCAGCGACTACACAGATTCCAGGGTGCTCGAGGCCGTGAGCGAGCCGGCGGGTCACATGGTTTCCAGCCCCTACGAAGTGACCTTTTACAGCTTCAGTTCGGAAGTGGCCGACGTGCTCAACCGGCTGCATCGTTCGCGACACGGGTTTGTGCTCAAGGCCATCCAGGTCGAGCCGGAGGACAGCAAGATGGCGGACGGCGTTGGGCCGGCGCTCGCGACCGTGAACTTGCCGGTGAATCAGCCGGCGCCAACGCCGCCGAATCGTGTAGATCGCTTCCGGCCGCCGCCCGGTACCAACCGGCCGGTCGTTCCGGCGCCTGTCGCAAAGCCCACCGCCAGTGACAAGCCCGTGCATCTGCTCAAGGAAAGGCGGCTCAAGGCCACTCTGCTGGTTTACGCTCTCAAGCCCGCCAAAGACAAATAGTCCCGCATGGATCAGCTCCGCAATTTCGGCCAGGTTTGCCGCCAGCATTACGAAAAGTTCATCCTGACGGCGGCGCTGCTCATTCTGGCCGGGGCGGTTTACTTTCTCTACTCAGCCAGCGTGGCGGAGCGGGAGAAGATCCGGGACATCCCAAAGGGCTTCGAGGGCCGCAAGGTCAAACCCGTCCAGCCGGCGAACCTCGCGGCCTTCACCGTGGCCATCAAGCAAGTTGAAAACCCGCCCATGCTCGAATTGGCTCGGGAACATCACTTGTTCAACCCGGTCCTGTGGGAGTCCCGCGGGGGCGGCCCGCCCCAGAAGATCAAGTCCAGCAACCTCGTCGGTCCCGAAGCGATGGCGGTGACCAGCATCGAACCGCTCAACCTCGCAGTGGCCTATGGATATCCAGCGCTTTCGGGCGCGCCGCCCGACCAGACCGTGAACGGTTACACGATGTACACCACCAACGAATTGTTCGCCCGCAGCCACCCCAAACGCGTGCTCCGTACCTACATGTCCATCGGCACCAACTCGACCCCGGCGCCGTTTTTCATCCGGGAGGTGAAGGGTGATCCCAAGGAGCCGACGGAGATTCTCGCCGAGATGAAAGAGGGCGGAGAAAAGTTCAGCTTCGCTCCGGGCAAGCCTTATTTCCGGGTCGTCGGGTACGAAGCCGAGATGGTCTACAAGCCCACCGGCCGAAAATACACCAGCCTGCGCAAAGGGGTTACGATCGACATCGACGGACAAAACTACAAAATCGTGGACATCCTTCCCAACCAGGTTGTATTGTCCGACGACTCAAACGGCAAGCAATACTCCATCACAGCCGTACCGCAGTGATGTGAAGCGATGGAGCGCGGGTCGAATCGAGTCGTGAACAATTGAACTCATGAAGAGAATTGCCATTGCCTGCCTCTGTCTTGCCCTCCTCGGCACGGTTTCCGTCCGTCTGACCGCACAAGATTCTCCCGACATAAAACTGGCCGCGGATGAGTCCGCCCGGCGCGAAGCGCTGCGGATCGAACTGCGCCAGAAACTGGACGAGGCGATGGCAGCCGAGAAGCGCGGAGCGTTCCTCGAGGCCGCCCGGCATTACACCGACTGTCGTGAGATTATCAAAAAGATTGGCAGCACCGCCACTATCGAGACGCTGGACAAGCAGGTCCTGGCTGGTTATGTCGCCACCCGCCTGCAACTGGCCGATCAGGCGCAGCGGGCCCAGGATTACGTGGCGGCCGATTCTCAGTACCTCCTCATCCTCAAGGAAGACCCGAAGAACGAGGAAGTGAAGCAGCTCCGCGCGAAGAACGACGCGCTTCGCCTCAAATTCGAGGGCCGCAGCCCCAACCCCGCGGCGATCGAACAATTGGGCGGCATCTACACCAACCATGTCCGCGCCGCCACGCTCGCGCAGGATGGGAAACTGTTTTTTGAGATGGGCCGGTATGACCTTGCGGAAGCCCGGCTTCGCGAGGCGTTGCGGCTGGATCCCACCAGCGGGGGCGCCGATTATTATCTGAAGCTGACCCTCGACAGAAAAATGGCCCTGGCCGACAACGACAAGGAGAACCGGGATCGCGAGCAGGTGCTGAACGTCCGAAAGGCCTGGATTCCTGCCGAACGCAAAGATTTCCCGGTACCCAACCCGGTCACTCGCACGAACCTCGTTCATACCAGCAACGCCCGCCAGAGAATCTTCCAGAAGCTGAGCACCATTCGGCTGGATCCAGTGAAGTTCGACGCCATCCCGCTCAATCAAGTGCTCGAGAACATCAAGAAGGACGCCAAGAACCGCGACCCGGACAAGAAAGGCATCAACATTATCATCAGCACCACGGCCGATCCGCCGGCGGCGGGGCCGGGTCCGGCAATCGACCCGGCGACCGGTCTTCCCGTGGCGGGCGCTGCGGCGGGGGTGGAAGCGGACATCAGCGCGACTACCGTCAAGATCGACCCCGAGCTGAACGACGTCACCCTCGGCCAGGTGCTCGACATCATCGTCAAGGTGGCGGATCGGCCGATCAAGTACTCGGTCGAGGATTACGGCGTAATATTTTCACTGCGCGGACCGGAACCTCTGGTGCTGCACACGCGCTGGTACAAGGT
>DASTLJ010000282.1:0-17948 GCA_035715125.1 Verrucomicrobiia bacterium | reverse complement strand
CCCGTGATGGCGTTGGCCGTCGCGGTGACGAGCCAATTCGTCGGGCCTTGCGTCACGAAGCCGTCCGCGGGGCTGGTGATGGCGGCGACCGGCGTGCCATTACCGTCATAGACAACGACGGGGATCTCCGTGGAAGTCGTGGTCGCGCCTTGATCGTCGGTGGCCACGGCGGTGAGGACGTGTGCAGCGAAGGACGGATTATTCCATACGCCGGTGTAAGGCTCAGTGCTGTCCTCATCGATCTTCACGCCGTCGACGAAAAACTCGACCTTGGCCACACTGCCGTCGTAGTCCTGGGCGGTGGCGCCCAGATTGATCGAGGTCGGGGCGAGGAAGAAGGAGTTGGGAGGCGGATTGGTCAGCTCAACGAGTGGCGAGAGGTTGTGGATAATGGTGGGGATGCCGAGCAGTTGGAGGTTGAAGCTGATGTCGGAGCTGTTGGCGGCCTGCTGGTGAATCTCCACGGCGAACACGTTCGCGCCGATGATCAGGTTGGTTGGACTGAGGAACACCGCGTCGATGGTATCCTCGATCCCGATGCCGTCGGTCGTCGTGGTGGTGTAGGTGATGTTTGTAGGGGCCTGGGGCATGTTTGGCGTGCGGAACAGTTCCCGGCCGTTGAGGTAGACCACGCCGCCGTCGTCCCGCTCCAAAATCATCACCAGGCCGGCCAGGCCGTTCGTGCTGGAAACGTCAAAGGTTTGGCGGAAGTAAGTGGTGATGAAGCGGTCGTTGGCGTTCGGCGTGTAGCCGGGCGTGGGGTCGTCCTCGACCACGGTGGCTTCGTCGCCGTCGCCGTAGCCCAGCTCCGCTGGGCCGTACTTCCAGTCATCGTCCTCAAAGTGCGGCGCGATCCAGTTCGTTCCCTGGTCCGAGCCATCGTCCAAGTACCTCCAGACCGAGCCCCAGGCCACGAAGGCCGATACGACTCCGAGGTTGACCGACTGCGAAGTAAAACGCGCGCCGGTGTCGGAACGGCCTACGGCGGTGAGCCGGTGCGAGCCGCTGGCGACATTACTTAACGTGCCGCTGTACGGCGGCGTGTCGTCCTCCGCGAACTTTACGCCATCCAGGAGGAATTCGACGTTCGTGATCGTGCCTCCCGGCAAATAGGCCCAGGCCGTGGCCACGAGGGGGTTGGTGGGACCCAGCAGCGTGTCCTCGAATGGGGTCAGCAGAGTGACGCCCACGTTTTGCACCAGCACATTGACCGTGGGTGACTGCACGGGGTTGCCCATCATGTCGAAGACGACGACGTAGAAGGTGTTCGAGCCGGCGGGCAGGTTTGTGGCCACCGCGTTGAACGGCGCGCTGGTCAAGGAGGCAAATTGCACCGGCGCCAGGTTCGGGCTGCTCCGGCGGAAGAAATCGACGCGCGTGGCGGGCGGATTCGGAAAGTCCGGGGTGATGGTGACATTGACCGGGATCGGGTCGCCCACAGTGAACACCATGCCGTTGGTCACCGAAAGTTCCAGTCCGCCCACCCCTTTGACGTGCAAGACAATGTTGCCCTGAGCGGCCCGCCCGCCGGGGCCGCCCCCTGTCCGAAAGCCGTCCACCACGATGCGATAGGTGGTGCCCGCAACGGCGTTGAACATGACGCGGCTCCACTGGTTCCCCTCAAAGTTGTCGTTGTCTGCGATCAGAGTCAGTTGATTCGGCACCGTTCCGGTGAATACGCCCAACAGCGTGTTGAAGTCGCTGCCCTCGGTATCAATGGTCGTTTGACCGCTGGCGGTCGCGGTCCAGGTCCACCAGACCGACGCGCCGCCAAAACTCCCGCCGACCAGGAACGGCTCGCCGCCAAAATTCTTGCTCGCTCCGACATTGCTGCCCGTGACGGTCGCGATGGGACCATTGATCGGAATGGCATTGAAGAAAATGTCGTTGGGCGGGGCCTGGCCGCGGGCGGCAACTGCCGGAAGCATGACGAGCAGCGCCACACGGAGGGTCAACACGAGTTTGTTCATAGGCATAATTCATCTGCGGACACCAATCCGAACCATGAAACGGCGGACAGGCCTGATTGGATCGGTTTGCGTGATAAGACACAGGGCAGGCAAACCAGTTACGCAAAAATTTGGCCGGCCCGCCTCGCAACCGCTGGAAAGTGAAATGAAAGCAGCAAACCGCGTGAACTGCAATGAAACTTGGCCCTTTTGCGTCGGAGAGGGCACATCCTGAGCGCCGCGCGCGATCCTGGCTTCTTCTCGCGTTTGCTGTTTAGCGGCGGGCGGTGATCCGCGCATGGAGTCCCGGCTTTAGCCGGCAGCGCGACCGAAGTTATGGCCGGCTGGTTCTAGCCGGATGCCCAACCGGCTAAAGCCGGGACTCCATGCCCTTAGCGCCGCAGTTACGCTAAACACAGACGATGGGGGAGAGGGAGTACCGCGCCGAATGGGGGAATGTCACGCGCCCTTGGCCGAAGTAGCTCTTCTTCCGGGCAGCAGCCGGGTCAAAAACCGCCCTGTGTGGGAACCCCGGACGTTCGCCACGGCGTCTGGCGGGCCTTCCGCCACGATCCACCCCCCCGCCTCGCCCCCTTCGGGGCCGAGGTCAATCACCCAGTCGGCCTCGGCGATGATGTCCAGATTGTGCTCGATGACGATGACGCTGTGCCCGGCATCGACGAGGCGCTGGAGCACTTCAACCAGCCGCCGCACGTCGGCGATGTGAAGGCCGATGGTCGGCTCTTCGAGAAGAAAGAGGTTCCGCTTCGGCGCGGCTTTCCCTCCCTCTCCGCCTCGGAGGGGGAGAGGGCCGGGGTGAGGGGGCAACTCCCTGGCTTCCTTCAGCCCAGTGAGCAGGTGCGTCACGAGCTTCACGCGCTGGGCCTCGCCCCCGCTCAGGGTGGGGCTGGTCTGGCCGAGCTTGAGGTAGTCCAGGCCCGTGTCGTGCAGGGCCTGGAGCGGTCGGAGAATCTTCGAGTGTGCGGCGAAAAAGCCGAGGGCTTCCTCGACGCTCAAGTCGAGCACCTGGGCGATGTTTTTTCCCGCGTATTCGATGTCGAGCGTCTCCCGTCCGAAGCGCGAGCCGCCGCAGGTTTCGCACTTCACGAAGGCGGGCGGCAGGAAGCTCATCTCCAGCTTGATGACTCCCGAGCCTTCGCACTCGGGACAGCGGCCTTGCGCGCTGTTGAAGCTGAAGCGGCTGGCGGTGTAGCCGCGCATGCGGGCCTCGGGCGTCTGGGCGAACAAAGCGCGGATTTCGTCGAAGAAACCGACGTACGTGGCCGGGGTGGATCGGGGCGTGCGGCCGATGGGTGATTGGTCCACTTCGTAAACGGCTTTGAGGGAATCGTGGCCGCTAACCGCTGGGGACGTTGAAGCGTTGAAACGTTGAAGCGTTGAAGCGGAGGCGCGGGGAGAGCGGTGCGAGGAGCGTGACTTGGGCTTCAACGCCTCGGCCAGCGCCGGAAGCAAACACTCGCGCACCAGCGTGCTCTTGCCCGAACCGCTCACGCCGGTCACGACGACGAAACGGTTGAGTGGGAAGCGCACTGTAAGGTCCTTGAGGTTGTTCGCGCTGGCGTGGTGGAGCGTGAGCCAGACGGGGAAAGGGGGAAAAGGAGCAGAGGAGAAAGGGGGCAGCGGCTTGCGAGTTTTCGTCCCCTCTGCTCCTTTTCCCCTTTTCCCCTCTGCGTTGTTGGCCGGAACGGGCACCGGCCGTCGCGTTCCACGTGTCGGATACTGCTTCAGCACCTGCGCCCGCAGGCACTGGCCGGTGATGGAGTCCTCGTGCTCCATCAGTTGGGCCAGGGTGCCGCCCGCGACGAGCCGGCCGCCATGCACGCCGGCGCCGGGGCCGAGGTCGATGATGTAGTCCGCGTGGCGCATCGTCTCCTCGTCGTGCTCGACGACGACAAGCGAGTTGCCGCGCGATTGGAGCTGGTGCAACGCGCCGAGCAGTTGCTTGTTGTCGCGCGGGTGCAGGCCGATGGTCGGCTCGTCGAGGATGTAGAGGACGCCACTGAGGTTCGAGCCGAGTTGGGCCGCAAGCCGGATGCGTTGCGCCTCGCCACCGGAAAGGGTGGTCACGCCGCGGCCAAGCTGGAGATAGCCGAGGCCGACTTCATCGAGGAACTTCAGGCGCTCACAAATCTCCGGCAGGATATCGCGCGCGATGGCGGCCTCACGGCCCTTGAACCGGAGCTTGCCAAAGAAACCATAAGCCCCGGAGACGGAGAGCTGCGAGAAGTCCTCGATGGTCGGACCGGCGGTCAGCAGCAAACGCTCCGCGGAGCGACTCGTGGCTGCCCCCTCACCCCGGCCCTCTCCCCCTCCGAGGGGGAGAGGGAGAAACGCCGCCAGGGCGTTGTGCATTCCGGCGCGGCTCGATTTTGCGAGTGATGGACGACGTGACTCCCTCTCCCCCTCCGAGGGGGAGAGGGCTGGGGTGAGGGGGAACACCCGCAGGCGGACGGCGCGGGCTTCGGGCTTTAGCCGGGCGCCGTGACATTCGGGGCAGACTTCGCGCTCGTTGGCCCAGCTCCACCAGCTTTCCTCAATGGCATCGGCGTTGGCGCCGCGTTCGACTTCGGGGAGGTAGAACAATTCGCCGAAGCCGCGGCATTTGGGGCACCAGCCTTGGGCGGAGTTGTAGGAGAAATTCTTCGGGTCGAGCGGCGCGAAGGAGCGGGCGCACCTGGGACAGGCCCGCTCGGTCGAGTGGAGAGTGAGCGTGCCGTGGTTATCGAGGGCGAAGAGTGTGCCTTTGCCCAGGTCGAGGGCTTCCTCGATCAACTCTTCTGGAGCGCCGAGCTCCTGCTCGGCGCGGACCATGCGACGGATCGCGCCGAGCGGGAGCTCGGCGCTCCGCTTCATGGACGGGCGCCGTGGGTTACTTGACACATTCTTGCGCCCCGAGCCGGCGCGGCTGGCGACGGCCGCGCGCCGTTTGCGGTCCAGCACGCCGACTACGATTTCCACGTCGTGCTCCTTGAAGCGGTCGAGGTGGAAGGGCTTGCGGGTGTCGTACAGTTTCCCGTCGGCGCGAACCTCTTTGTAGCCGTGGCGCGCGGCCCATTGGGCGACATCGGAGTGAAACCCTTTGCGATTGCGGACTACGGGCGCCAGGAGCAACAGGTCGCCGCGCTTCCGGAGTTCCTTTTGAAGCCCGGCGGTAAGAGCGTCGCGGGTCTGGGCTTCGACCGGAAGCTGGCAATCGGGACAATGCTGTATGCCGAGCCGGGCGAAGAGCAGCCGCAGGAAATGATACACCTCGGTCACCGTCGCCACGGTGCTCTTGCCGCCGCCGCGGGTCGTGCGTTGCTCGATGCTGACGGTGGGCGGCAGGCCGGTGATGAGATCGACGTCGGGCCGCGCGAACTGCTCGACGAACTGCCGCGCGTAAGTGTTCATCGAATCGAGAAACCGGCGCTGGCCTTCTGCGAAGAGGAGATCGAACGCCAGCGTGCTCTTGCCGCTGCCGCTAACCCCGGTGACGACGACAAATTTGCCGCGCGGAATGTCGAGCGTGAGGTTCTTGAGATTGTGCTCGCGGGCGCCCTGGACCGTGATGACGCCAGTCTCCAGCGCAGTTGCGGCAATTCCGTTTTGCACGGGAGAATACTTAACACGCAAGTGGCGGCTGGCAACCCCGTTGGGGTTGGCCGCTTTTTCGTCATTGTCCCAGGGTAGGCGCAGCGCGCCATCCCTGGGCTGGAGGATGCAATCCCTTCAGGATTGAATCCTTGGCGTCTGCCCTGCGGACACCGGGAACCGGAGAAACCACTTGCCGGGCTCGAAGAAATGGCGGATTGAGGGAGACGCAAAATCATGCAAACGGCCCAACAACCCGCCACTCGAGTGCCGCTGGACTGGGGACCACACTGGGCCAGGGTCCTCGTCGTGGGCGTGATCTACTGTGTGGCGGCCATCCTGGGTCTGTTGCTGGCCGTCGGGAAGACCAACGCGTCGGCCGTCTGGCCGCCGTCGGGCATTGCGCTGGGGGCGGTGTTGCTGCTGGGCCGTCGGGCGTGGCCGGGCATCCTGGCCGGGGCGTTCGTGGCCAACGTCGTGGTGTTTCTGGCCCGTGAGGCGGCCGGCCCGCCGGTCGTGCTCGCGGTGTCGGCGTGCATTGCCGCCGGCAACACGCTCGAGGCGCTGGCCGCCGGCGCGTTGCTTCGCCGCTGGGTCGGCACGGCGAATCCCCTGGAAGGGGCTTGGAATCTTCTCAAGTTCGTCGCCGCGGTTTTGACCGCATGCGGGATCAGCTCCTTGGTCGGACCGACGTGCGTCGCGCTGGCGAGGATCATGCCGTGGGACTTGTATCCAACAGTATGGTCGACCTGGTGGCTGGGCGACGCCACCGGCATGTTAGTGCTGGTGCCGCTGCTGCTGGCCTGGCGCAATCCGCCGGGACCGCGCTCGGAACTGGATCGATGGCAGGAACTGACACTGCTGGCCGCCGTGCTGGCCATCACGAACCTGATGAGTTTCGGCGGCTGGCTCCTGCCCCGCGACACTCATTATCCTCTGACCTATCTGCCCTTTCCCGTGTTGCTTTGGGCCGCGTTCCGATTCGGACCGCGCGTGACGTCCAGCGCCATCCTGGTTGTCGCCGCCAGCGCAGTGTGGGGCACGCTCCAGGGCAACGGGCCGTTTGTGCGGGGCACGATCAACGAATCGCTGCTATCGTTGGAAGCGTTCATCGGGGTGACGGCCGTGACCATCCTGGCGACCTGCGCCGTGGTGAGCGAACGCCGGGTGATGGTGAGAGAAATTCGGGGGCTGAACTCCGAGCTGGAAGGCCGCGTGAGCGAAAGGACGGCCCAACTGGCCGAGGCCAATGAGCGGCTGCACACGTTGTCCCGCCGATTGTTGGTCGCCCAGGAAGGTGAGCGGAAGCGAATCGCCCGCGAATTGCACGACGAGATCGGCCAGAGCATTACGGCGGCGCAACTGAACCTGCGTTCGCTGCAGCGCCGGGCCGGCGGGGAGGGCCTCGCGCCCCAGTTGGAGGAAAACGTCCTGATGCTCGAACAGGTGCTCGAACAGGTGCGCGATCTATCGCTGGATTTGCGTCCCTCGATGCTGGACGACCTGGGGCTGGTGGCCGCGCTCCGGTGGTACACCATCCAGCAGGCCCAACGCGCCGGGCTGCGCCCGGTCTTTCGTGCGGGACCGCTGGAGGGCCGGCTCGACCCGGCCCTGGAAACGACCTGCTTTCGACTGGCCCAAGAGGCCGTGACCAATGTCATCCGCCACGCGCAGGCCGGCAGACTCACGGTCGAACTGCACCGCGAGAAGGAGGAACTGCACTTGCTGGTTCGCGATGACGGCGTCGGATTTGATCTCGCCGTAGTGCGGCGGGCGGGCGGCGCGCGGGCCAGTCTCGGCTTGCTGGGCATGGTCGAGCGCGCCTCATTGGTGGCGGGTCGACTCGAAATCCGCGCCGCGCCCCAACATGGGACTGAAGTCCATGCCTGGCTCCCGTTGCACTGTCCGGCGGACGACGCGAAGGCCCAGGTTGTATGAACGCCATCCGCATTTTGCTTGCGGACGACCACACGCTGGTGCGCGCCGGCGTGCGCGCCCTGCTTGAGGAATTGCCCGACGTGACGGTGGTGGCGGAAGCCGCCGACGGCCATCAGGCGCTGGCGTTCACCAAGGCTCACCAGCCCCATGTGGTGTTCATGGACGTTGCCATGAGCGGGCTCAACGGCCTGGAGACGACGGCCCGGATGGCGAAGGAGTTTCCTGACGTGCGCGTGATCATTCTTTCCATGCATGCCAACGAGGAATACATCTGGCAGGCGTTGCGCGCGGGCGCTTCGGGCTATTTGCTCAAGAGCGCTTCGACCGCCGAGTTGGAACTGGCGCTCAAGGCCGTTGGCCGCGGCGAGACCTACCTGGACCCGGGAGTTGCGCGGCGGGTCATTGCCGCCTACGTCAGCGGCGCCGCGCAACAGAAGAGCCTGATCGAACAACTGTCGCCGCGGCAGCGCGAAATCCTGCAGCTCGTCGCCGAAGGCCGGACCACCAAGGAAATCGCCTTCGTGCTCAACCTGAGCGTCAAAACGGTGGAAACGCACCGCGCGCAGTTGATGGAACGGCTGGACATCCACGATGTGCCCGGCCTGGTGCGTTACGCCATTCGGCAGGGTTTGGTTTCGGTGGAACCGTAGCTCGGGTCCGTGGACCGGCGTCGGCCAATGCAGCACACAAGGCGCGTTTTCAGTCTGCTCTCAATCCAAAGGCGGGGGCATCCGGAATCCACCCCACCCAGGCTCAGGAATTCCCTGAGTAGACTCCCGGCCGCGCTAAGCGGAAGCTGGAGTCAAGGCACGTGGTCGGAGGAGTACGGAGCAGTGAACTTGTGAATGGATTCAAATTGGCGGGCGATAGACGCGGGGGAACCAGGACGGCCTTTTCGGCCGGCGGGTGGGTTCCCGTGTTCAAGAGAAAGACACCATGATGAAGACGGCCAGGATTCTTGTGGCGGACGCCAATTCCTCGTTCCTGCTGGGGGCGATGGCCTCGCTCTCCCAACTCCCGCAGGTTGAAATCGTGGGCTGCAACGCCGCGGCCTCTGAGGCGATTGAGCAGGTGGAGGTACTCGTTGCCGACGTGTTGGTGCTGGACGCGGACACGCTGAACCTGTCCGGGTGGCTGGCGCTCCGCCGCCTCCTGGCGCGGCCCAAAAGGCCCCGAGTGGTTGTCACTGCCGAGGATCTGGATGGCGAGAATTGTTTCCTGGCCCGCGTGGCTGGAGCGGATGTGTGCCTTCGCAAGGATGAACTGAGACACAAGTTGTTCCCGATGGTCAGCGCGATCCCCCCGGTGCGGCAGGAAACAATGCAACACTTTCACCCTGCGCTGTAGCTCCAGGGCTTGCCGGCCAGTGCGTCAAGCGTGGGTCGGAGCGATTTGACACCTGCAATCCGGAAGCACGGCGACGCCCGACAACAAGAATATGAGAGCAACCCGCATTCTGCTCGCTGACAAGAGCGGCGTCCTCTGCGAAGCCGCGTTGCGGCTGCGGTGGATGTTGCCCGATTTTTCCACTGGCGCCTGCACCGTCCGAAGCGCCGACACCTCCGAGCCCCTGACTCAGTGGCATCCGGACCTGGTGTTGCTGGATCCGAACCTGGATGAAAGTGGTGGTGCATCGCCAAGTCCCCAGACCAGGACGCCCCTTGACGCTTCCCGCGTCCTGGTCCTCTCGCTCGCTTACGAGCCGGAGCAATCCGTCCGCGCCGCTCCGGGCCGCCCCGCGCGCTCCCAGCGGATCGAAAATAATCATCTGGCTTGCGCCACCGTTCAGGCGGTGGAGATGAAGAACCCCGTCCTTGCGCGCTACGCGTCGCGCGCGGGCTCGGATGGGCCGCTTCTCCAGGGCGAATCACGAGTCCCAATTGTCCCTTGAACTTCGGGAAACGAAACGATTCCTCGTGAAAGCCCATCTTTTTTCGCCCCTGCAGTCCTGTCGGTAATCCCCAAGACGACGGGATTGCTCCCTTGGCGAACCGCTCCCCGGCGGACCATCGGTCGCCGGGGAGCACTCTCAAATCGGGTGGGTCAGTGAGAACGAACTCGACTCCCACTCCCAACCTCCAACGGGGCGCAGCTTACCAGAACTACCAACGTAGGGCAGGCGTCTCGCCTGCCCGGCCGAGCGAAGCGAGGCCTTGCTGGTGCGAATGCCGCGCCTTTCGGCGCGGCAGGGCAGGCGGGACGCCTGCCCTACGTTCGCGGCGCCAGCTCGGCCGTGGTGGTACTTCCAAGATGCGCCCCCTCCAACGTCCCCGTGCCGCGACCGTTGCGGTCGGGACGACGCCTAACATCGGCGGTTGAGGCGATGGCCGACATGAGGCGACGGGCTGCTTGCCCATCCGCCAGCGCGCTGGTAGACTGCTGGAAAGCTGGACGATCGCAACGATACCGGTTCGCGAGGCGGGGTCCAGGTGTCTGCCGTCAAACTATTTATGCAAGCCGCCTCTGAAATCCGCAAAATCGCCTTCATTGGCGACTACCTGCCGCGCAAGTGCGGCATCGCTACCTTCACGGCCGACCTGTGCACGGCGGTGACGGCGCAATTCCCGGAAGCGCAATGCTTCGTTGTGCCCGTCAATGACATCGAGGGCGGCTACGAATACCCGCCGGAGGTGCGCTTCGAGATTGAAGAGCAGGACATGTCCTCCTACGTGCGGGCGGCGGACTTCCTGAAGATCAGCAACGTGGACGTGGTCTGCGTGCAGCACGAGTTCGGCATTTACGGGGGGCAGGCCGGCAGCCATCTGCTGGCGTTGCTGCGCGAGCTGCGCACGCCGGTGGTGACCACGCTGCACACCGTGTTGCGCGAACCCAGTCCCGATCAACGCCGGGTGAGCCAGGAGTTGATTGCCCGGTCCACCCGCCTGGTGACGATGGCCGAACGGGGCCGCGAGTTCCTGACCCAGATCCACAAGGCGCCGGCCGCAAAGATTGACCTCATCCCGCACGGCATCCACGACATGCCCTTCGCCGATCCGAATTTCTACAAGGACCTTTTCGGTGTCGAAGGCAAGCTGGTGCTGCTCACCTTCGGGCTGCTCTCGCCGAGCAAGGGAATCGAACACGTCCTCAATGCGCTGCCGGAGATCGTCACGGAGTTCCCGAATGTCGTCTACATCGTCCTGGGCGCCACCCATCCCGCGCTGCTGCGCGAGCAGGGCGAGGCATACCGCTTGAGCCTCGAGCGCCTGGCAAAAAAGAACAAGGTCCAGAAGCACGTCATCTTCCACAATCGCTTCGTCGATCTCGACGAGTTGAAGGAATTCATCGGCGCGGCGGACCTGTATGTCACCCCCTACCTCAACGAAGCGCAAATCACGTCCGGCACGCTGGCCTACGCGTTCGGCGCCGGCAAGGCGGTCGTTTCCACGCCGTACTGGCACGCGGCCGAATTGCTGGCCGACGATCGGGGCGTGCTCGTGCCTTTCGGCGACTCCGCGGCCATCGCCCGCGAGGTCCTGGCCTTGCTGCGCGACGAGACGCGCCGCCACGCCATGCGGAAAAACGCCTACAAGCTCAGCCGTGAGATGATCTGGGGCAACGTGGCGCAACTTTACATGCGATCGTTCCAGGCCGCGCGCTTGCAGCAGGCCGGCCAGACGCGCCGGGCCTTCGCGCTCAAGGCACTCGATCAACAGGCCCGCCAGTTGCCCGAACTGAAGCTGGACCATTTGTGCCGCATGACCGATTCGACCGGCCTGTTCCAACACGCGATTTTTACGGTGCCGAATTACTCAGAAGGTTATTGCTCGGACGACAATGCGCGCGCGCTGATCCTGACGGTGTTGCTGGAGGAACTGGGCGAGGAGCCCCTGCGCGCCCGCGCGCTGGCGACCACCTACCTGGCCTTCCTCAATCACGCCTTCAATCCGAAAACCAAACGGTTCCGCAATCTCCTCAGTTTCGATCGCCGCTGGCTGGACGAGCAGGGCTCGGAGGATTGCCACGGCCGTGCGCTTTGGGCGCTGGGCATGGCCGTGGGGCGCTCGCCCTACCGCACGTTTCACATGCTGGCCGGACAACTCTTCGTGCAAGCGCTGCCGGCGGTCGAGGAATTCACTTCGCCGCGGGCCTGGGCTTTCAGCCTGCTGGGCATCCATGAGTACCTCCAGCGGCTCGGCGGCGACCGGCAGGCCAGCCAGATGCGCGATGCCCTGGCCGCGCGCCTGATGGAGGCCTTCGACCGGACCTCCAAACCCGACTGGCGATGGTTCGAAGAAGTGCTTGCCTACGACAACGCCAAGCTGGCCCACGCTCTCATTGTCACCGGCCGGGCCACGGGACAGCAGGCGGTCTTCGAGCGCGGGCTGGAAACCTTGCGCTGGTTGGCGAAGGTGCAAACCGCCGAAGCCGGCTATTTCCGGCCGATTGGCAGCGAGGGCTTTTATCCTCACGGCCAGACGCGGGCCAATTTCGACCAGCAGCCCATCGAGGCGCAGGCCACGGTTTCGGCTTGCCTCGAGGCGTTCCGGGCCACGTCGGACAAGTCGTGGCAGGAGCAGGCCCAGCGGGCCTTCGAGTGGTTCCTGGGTTGGAACGATCTCAACGTCGAAATCTATTCCACCAGCACCGGCGGCTGCCGCGATGCGCTCCACGTGGATCGCGTCAACCAGAACCACGGCGCCGAATCGACGCTGGCCTTCCTGCTCTCGCTGGCGGAACTCCAGCTGGCGCAAAACGCCGCCAGCGCCTTCAGCCCGCCCGCGCCTTGAGCCGAGATGAAAGCCGTTTCCCTCCAGCGTACCAGCCTCCAGCTGCGTCCGGACCCGGCACGCGTGCTGATCCGGCCCTTCGTTCCGAGCAGCGACCAGCGCTGCATCAAAATCTGCGCCCGCGCCATGAGTCTGTCCGAAGAAGACGTTAGCGCCCAACTGGACCAGGTGATGGCCGAGTTCGACGAGCGCCACCTGGAAATCCGCCGGTTTCTGCGGCGGCGCTTCGAGCAGGTCCGGCAGTATCTGCTCACCGATCAGAAGCTTTCCACCGAACGGGAGCTGCTCATCGGCGCCTGTTTTACACACGAGTATTCACTCGAAGCGGCCGCCCTCTTCAACCCGTCCATCGTGCCGCACCCCGACCAGTCGGACCTGCCGCCCGGCGCGCTGCGCTTCGTCCTGAGCCTGCGCGCCACGGGCGAAGGGCACATCTCCTCCGTCACCTTCCGCACCGGCGTGGTGGACGCAAGGAACAACATCTCAATCAACGAACCGACTCGGCACTGCCTGGAGCCGGCCACCGGGCCCATCGCCGCGTATCAAAAGCTGATCTTCGCCCGCAAGCTCGACGAACTGGGCCTGGCCGGCGACTTCAGCCGGCACGCGTTGAAAGACCTCGGCGACACCTTCACGCTTGACGAGCTGCTCGCCGCCGCCGGCACGGCCCTCAAACAATTGCCGGCGGGCGATCAGGACACCGAAACCCTCGCCCGCAAAATCCTCGCGCTGGCCCAGTCCAACTACGAAGTGCAGTTCGCGCCCGGCTCGCGCTTGTCCGAGCGCGTGCTCTTCCCGATGACGCCCTCGCAGAGCAACGGCATCGAGGACGCCCGCTTCGTGCGCTTCACCAACGAGGACGGCACGCACCGCTACTGCGCGACCTACACGGCTTACGACGGAAAGCTGATCCTGCCGCAGTTCCTCGAGACGGACGACTTCCTGCACTTCAAATTCATCACGCTCAATGGCCCGGCGGTGCAGAACAAGGGCATGGCGCTGTTTCCGCGCAAGATCGGCGGCCATTACGTCATGCTCGGCCGGCAGGACTACGAGAACATCTACATCATGTTCTCCGATCACCTCCACTTCTGGCGCGACCCGCAGCTCCTGCTCAAGCCGACGTTCCCGTGGGAATTCATCCAGTTGGGCAACTGCGGTTCGCCCATTGAAACGGACGCCGGCTGGCTGGTCATCAGCCACGGCGTCGGGCCGATGCGCAAGTATTGCATCGGCGCGTTCCTGCTGGACCGCGACGACCCGACCAAGGTGCTGGGCCGGCTGGGCGAGCCGCTGCTCAAGCCCGAAGCCCAGGAGCGCGAAGGCTACGTCCCCAACGTCGTCTATTCGTGCGGCAGCCTGCTGCACGGCCGCACCCTGATCATCCCCTACGCGATGTCCGACTACGCAACGACTTTTGCCACCGTGCCGATTGAAGAGGTGCTGGCGGCGATGTGGTAGTCCCGTGGCGCAAATCAGGTTTTGAACGAACGCCTGCCAATCCCAACGGGATTCCGCAATGAAGGGTTGCGCGGCACGCGCTACCCTGGGTTGGCCGAAGAAGAATCTCCAACCTCAAAGGGGTTGCGCCGTGTTCGACGCAGGCGGACGCAACCCTTTCAGGGTTGGCTCCCCCCGCTGGCCGACCCAGGGTAGGCGCTGCGCGCCAACCCTGGGCTGTAGGACGCAATCCCGTCGGGATTGTTGCTCGTCCCATCTCCTTCCGGTCAGGGGGTCGCAAACCGGCAAGGGTGTGTCGCCCGTTGCCGCCCATTTCCGCGTAAGCTTGTCGACAATGCCCGTACCCGCCGTGGTGTTGCTTCTGCGCTTCGGCGGTGCGCTGGCATAAGAATAGCTTTTAACGCGGCTTGTCACGGACGCTTGGGTCTCAACTCAAGCGTGCCTGTCACACAAGGAGGATAGGAACCATTTCCCGGCCGGATTGCGCAAAAATATGAAGTACAAATCGTTCGCTCTGTGGGGCGTTCTTTGCGGGCTTGGCATCGCTTACTTATTGCTCCGGCCGAACCGACCTGCGGGCAACCTTTCCGACCAGTCAATCAAACCGTCGGTACAGTCACCGGCCACAATTGAGGCACTGTCTCAAGCTGCTACCAGGACTCAGGCGGCGTCGCCCCGTTTCGCCGCGCTCGCGCAGACGAACCATCTGTTCCGTACCACCGAAGCCCTCTGGCGCGAGCCGGTAGCCGAGGAAGCCTTCGCCCGCTTCAAAGACTGGACGCAACGTTATCTTGCGGCCGATCCCGCCAGCCGCGCCGGGCTCGTCCCGGAAGGTGTTGAACTGGCTGGCGCGCGCCGCGCCGCGCTCAAGGAGTTGATCCGTGACGATCCCGAACGGGCGCTCGAGCTGACCGTGCCTTCCGGCACCCGCGCCCAATTGCCGGCCGAAGTCACGAGCCTGCTCGAGGAACGGTTCAGCGCGCGCGGCAAACTCGAAGTGCTCGGAGTCCTGCCCGAGCCGGGCCGGGAGTCCGATGGTCCATCCACCATCCGCACCGCGACGATTGCCGGCAGCGCGTATCGGACTTTCACTTACGGCGAGCGGCTCGGCGTGCCGACCCGCAACAACATCGCCCTCACCGGCATCACCGTGGACGACCTGTTCGCGCTCAGCGAAAACGCGTTGCGCATCCTCGATGCCGATGAAACCGCGGCCGCCGCATTGGTTAATTCCGATCCGGTTTGCGCCGTCACCGCCCAACCCGCGCTCGCGACCCGGCAGGGAGTGGCCGCGGAACTTGCCGGTGAAATCGTTTTCTTCTGCCGGCCCGATCACGCCGTCCAGGCCAATGACAAAATCGTCGCCGCAGATGCCGGTCCGCCTTCCCCCGACGGCGGCGACCCCCAAGCCTCGGCCTGGACGGAAGGCCAGAAGAAACTGCTGATCATCCGCGTGGACTTCCCGGACGTGGTCGGCGTGAACCTGACCGACAGCGGCGCGATCACGCTTATCAGCAATCTCAATAATTTCTACACGGAGATGTCCTATGGCCGCGCCAGCTTTGCATTGGATGGAGCCGGCTCGGATTTCACGCCGGTATTCCGCATGCCACAGGCCGGGTCTTACTACGGCACGAACGATTACTACAACCAGCTTCGCACCGACGCGCGCAACGCCGCCGCCGCCGCGGGCTACACGCTGGCGAATTACAACCTGGATGTGATTTGCTTCGGCGCGGTGTCCGGCTGGGGCTGGTCGGGGTTGGGCTACGTGGGCGCGTCCGGCGCATGGCTGCGCAACAGCTTTAGCACAGGGGTCGCCGGTCACGAACTAGGCCACAACTACGGCTTGAATCACGCGAATTACTGGGACACCGGCGGCGCCAGCGTCATCGGCCCCGGGACCAGCGTTGAATATGGCGATCCCTTCGACACCATGGGCTCGGCCAGCGCCGGCAACAATCACTTCAACGCGCGTTACAAGAATTATTTGAACTGGCTGACCGCAAGCGAAGTCCTCACCGCCACGACCAACGGCACCTATCGCATCGCCTGTCACGACAACCCTATCTCGACCGGCTTCCGCGGCTTGAAGGTGATCAAGAACAGCAGCACCAATTACTGGGTCGAGTTCCGCCAGAAATTCACCAGCAACAAATGGCTGATGAGCGGCGCGGGCTTGCGCTGGGGCCAAAGCGGCAATCAGAAGAGCCAGTTGCTCGACATCACGCCGGGTTCCGGCGACGGGAAGAACGATTCCGCCATTGTCATTGGCCGCACGTTCTCGGACCTGGAATCGGCCATTCACATTACGCCCGTGGGCAAAGGCGGCACCACGCCGGAGTCGCTGGACGTCGTCGTGAACCTCGGCTCCTTCCCCGGCAACCGTGCGCCGACCGTGGACATCACGGCCAGCGCCACGAACGTGGGCACGGGCGTGGGCGTCACGTTCGCTGCAACCGCGAATGACGCAGACGGCGACACGCTGGCCTACTACTGGGAGTTCGGCGACACCAACTTCGGCACGAACAGTCCAACCGCCGGCAAAAGCTGGACCACGACGGGAGATTATCTCGTGCGTTGCGAAGTCAGCGACATGAAAGGCGGCGTGGCGAGCAAGTGGGTGATCGTGCGCGTCGGCTCGCCCACAACCTTCCGCATCACGGGCAACGTTACGGATGGAACGGCCCCGGTGCAAGGCACGCGCGTTTATGCCACCACCGCGCGCATGGGCTACGCGGACACCGATGGCAATTACGCCATCGTGGGCCTGCCCGCCGCCGCTTACACCGTGAATGCCAGTCTCTACGGCTACACGTTCGCGCCCAATAGTTTCACGAACACCGTGAGCGTCGGCCCCGACCAGTCGGGCAAGGATTTCCTGGCCACGGTGACGACGGTTTCGCCGCCGACCATCACGACGCAGCCGGCGAGCCAGACGGTGAATCCGGGCGCCTCGGCCACCTTCAGCGTGGTTGCGGGCGGTGCGACACCATTGACCTATCAATGGCGGTTCAATGCCGCGAATATTTCTGGCGCGACGAGCAGCAGCTACACGAAATCAAACGTCCAGGCCACCAACGCCGGCAATTACTCCGTGGTCGTCAACAACGCCTACGGCACCGCCACCAGCGCCAACGCCGTTCTTACGGTGAACACACCGCCGGTCATCACCGCGCAACCGCAAAGCCAGACCGTGATCGCCGGCAATTCCGCCACGTTTACGGTCACGGCCACCGGCACGGCGCAGCTTGCGTATCAATGGCGGTTGAATGGGACGAACATCGCCGGCGCGACGAGCAGCAGTTACATGCGCGTGAATGCACAGCCCGCCGACGCCGGCGCATTCACGGTGGTCGTCACGAACAGCCTCGGCGCAGTCACGAGTTCGCCCGCCGCGCTGACGGTGAATTGCACCCTGGTCGCCAACGCCACGGCTGGCGGCACGGTGACGAAATCACCGGATCAATCCAGCTATCCGCCGGGCTCGGTGGTTACGCTCACCGCGTCGCATCCGAGCTTTGCCTTCATCGGCTGGACGGGCAGCGCGAGCGGGACGAGTAATCCCCTGGTGGTGACGGTGACCACCAACCTGAACATCACGGCCAACTTCCAATCGCCCGTGCCCGATTTGATCGTGGACAATCCGCAAGCGGGGTTTACCGGCGCCTGGAGCACGGACACGAGCGCGGCGGACAAATACAACGCCGACTATCGCATGGCGGGTTCTGTCGGTGGCAGCGCCACCGCCACCGCCACCTTCATGCCGGGCATCGCCACGGCCGGCTTCTACGATGTGTATGTCTGTGCGCCAACCATCGCGCATGGCGCCACGGCGACTCCGTTCCTGATCTCCGGTCAGGGTACGAACTTCACCTTGAACGTGAATCAATCGAGCGGCAGCGGTGGCTGGCAACTCCTGGCCAGCAGCGTCTATTTCGCGCAAGGCACGAACGGCTTCGTGCGCGTCTCCAATAACGCCGGTCAAGGCGGCAACAAGGATGTCGTCGCCGACGCGGTGCGCTGGGTTTACTCGGCCTACCAGACGGCGTCGCCGCCGATCATCACCGCGCAGCCGACGAACGCCACGGTGGTCGCGGGCGGCACTGCGAGTTTTTATGTGAGCGCCAGCGGTTCACCGATGCTCGCATGCCAATGGCGGTTCAACGGCAATAAAAACTCGCAGTGCCGCCTGCGACCACCGTGACGTTCGTCGGCTGGGTGGTGATCATCGGCGGCGACGCCGTCTGGTAGGCCGAGTAAACCCAGCGCACCGCGT
>DASTLJ010000281.1:0-1602 GCA_035715125.1 Verrucomicrobiia bacterium | reverse complement strand
CAGCAGCACCTGCGCGAACTTCTCCCAGGCATCCAGCGGGCCGGCAAACTCCTTCGGCCCGCTGAAATCCTCTTTCGCGTCCCAGCTTTTGATCAGGGCGGCCCGGGTGTCGGGAGGGGGCGCAATCAACTTGATGATCGGGGCCCATAAAAAGGAGTCCGAATCAGGGCCGTTGCGGCAATCCACGATGAAGTCAATCGTATCGCTGCGCCGGATCTCAACGTTTTCGACCGTGGTTATTTGCTGGCCGTGCTGGACCAGCCATTCGCCGACCACGCCCAGCCGGCTCGACACAATGCGGCCGCGCACGCCATCGCCGCTCGCGGAATCGTGTTTCAATGTGCCGTGGATCGTGACCGTGCCGTCGTGGGGCGCGGTCCAGCGACGAATGGTGGCATGCTGCAGGTCGTTGCCCGGATGCCCTCCGGCCGCGTTCAACAAGACCCAGCCGGTCTTTTGGTCCGGCAGATGTTCGCCGCCTTGCCAGGCCGAGCCGGTGAAATAGGGTAACGCATGAAATTCGTTCACGCGCCGGCTCGCGTCATCGAATGCGCCGTAACCGTATTGCCAGGGAGGTCTCTCGGCCAACCCGGGCGGCGCCTTGGACCGGGCTTCCACAAAACGGAGCGCAAGCTTGAGTTCGTCCGGCTCCGGTGGCCGTTGATAAGCCGCCTCATAGAGCCGCCGGATTCGCTCGGCCGGACCAACAGAGGCACTGATTTCGGCGCGCCCGGCCAGGCTTCGCGCCTGCTGAATGACGAACGGGCTGTTCATGAGAAACAACGCCTGTTGCGGAACCGTCGTGGCAAAGCGCTGCGGACTGGTCGTGTCCGGACTGGCGAAGTCGAAGGTGCGAAACAGATTCGGCAGATTTTGCCGTTCGACAAATCCGTAAACCGTTCGCCGCCGGGAAAAGGGTTCGCTGACAATGTCCGCGGCGTGACCGCCCTCGCTGAGGTCCAGTTTGCCCGAGATCGCAAGCAGGGAATCGCGCATTTCCTCGAGGTCGAGCCGCTGACGATTCATTTTCCAGAGAAGCCGGTTGTCCGGGTCCGTCTGCGCGTAGCGCCCTTCGCCCTCGCTGCTCTGTTGATACGTGTTCGAGAGCAGGATGAGCCGGTGCAACTTCTTGAGCGACCAGCCCTCGTCCATGAACCAGGACGCGACGTAATCGAGCAACTCGGGATGGGTCGGCGGGTCAGAACGCAAACCGAAATCACTGGGCGTGCGGACCAGCCCCGCGCCAAAATGATGCAGCCAGACGCGATTCACCGTCACTCGCGCGGTGAGCGGATTGTCGCCGCTGGCGATGGCCTGGGCCAGTTCCAGCCGGCCGCTTCCTTTCTGGAACGGCTTGCGGCCCGCGCCGGCAACGATGGACAAAAACTCCCGCGGCACTTCGGGGCCGGGATTGTTCGGATTACCCCGCACGAACACGTGCGGGTTGTAAGGGCTGGAATTGTCTTGCAGGACCATCGCCTTGGGTGGCGCCCCCGGATGCGTCGCGTCGAGTTCTTCCAACTGCCGCTGCAGGGCGCGCAACTTCTGGGCGGTCGGGACGTCGAACAACCGCTTGACTTCGTCTGACGGCAAATGGGCGGG
>DASTLJ010000280.1:0-4369 GCA_035715125.1 Verrucomicrobiia bacterium | reverse complement strand
AGAAACCAGTTGGCCGGCGGCGCAGTCATGGGGCGCGTAAAACGTAAAACGTGAAACGTGTGACGTAAAACGTAAAACGTAAAACGTAACCATCGTCCAACTCGCGAGGAGCGAGAGGGCGCATCCGGCCACTGCCCCCGGAGCGCCGGACTCCGATCCGGCATGGATTGAAAACTTGTCGAAACGCGCCGGATCGGAGTCCGGCGCTCCTCCCACGCCTGCGGTGTCGGTGGCAGTGCCCGGTTTCACCCGAAGCGAGACTGATGCACCGTTCGCCTTTACGTTTCACGTTTTACGTTTTACGCTCTGGCGGTTACGCATTGGTTAGCTCGAAGATCGCCTCAATCTCCACCGCGATATTCCCCGGCAACGGGCCCATACCGACGGCGCTGCGGGCGCCGATGCCGTTCTCGGGTCCCCAAACCTCGACGAAGAGCTCAGAACAGCCGTTGATGACTTTGGGGTGGTCGAGGAAATCGGGTGCGCTGTTGACCATGCCGAGGACCTTCACGAGGCGCTTCACGCGGTCGAGATTGCCGAGTTGATCGCGCAACGTGGCCAGAATGGTGAGGCCGACCTGGCGGGCGGCGGCCTTGCCCTGGTCGAGCGAGAGGTCCGCGCCGACACGACCGGTGATGAGCGTCTTGTCCGGCTTGAGCGGGCCGTGGCCGGAGACATAGGCCATGTTGCCGACGATCACGACCGGACGATAGACGCCGACGGGTTTGGGCGCGGTCGGCAATTCGAGGTTCAGTTCCTTGAGGCGGGCTTCGGGGCTCATGACATGGCAATGTTTCCTGGGGCAACGGTTGCTGCGGACAGCTTCAGGGGACCGCGGCTGGAATTCAAGGATTAGCTGGGCCGCGCCAGTCGCTTGAACCGAAATAGTCTTTGACAAGGTGAAGAACCCTTTCCTACCGTGTCGCTCCCCTGTTACGGATGGGGTCGTAGCTCAGTTGGTAGAGCACCACAATGGCATTGTGGGGGTCAGGGGTTCGAATCCCCTCGGCTCCACCATCCCGGAGAAGTTTTCCTTCGGTGACGCCAGAATAGCCGGCGCTCGGATGCCGTCCAACGTCGCCAATTGCCTGTCACATGGGCTGCAGAACCAACGCTAAGATCGCCTTCAGCCTCGCGCTCGCGACGCTGTTTCCGCTCGACCTTGCAAAGGCCCAGCGCGGCGACAGGAAAGGTGAAACGCAGTTCTCCCGCATTCCGAAAGAGCTTATACCGCCCGCGCCGGCGCTGTCGCCGGATGCGGCGGTGAGAAAGTTCAAATTGCGCCCCGGCTTCCGGGTGGAACTCTTCGCCAGCGAGCCGATGATCGAGTCGCCGGTGGCCGCGCAATTCGACGCCGATGGTCGCCTGTGGGTCGTCGAGATGCGCGGTTACATGCGGAACCTGGATGGCGGGGGCGAGAACACGCCGATTGGCCGGATTTCCATTCTCGAGAATACCGACGAGGACGGTTGCGCGGACAAGTGCACGGTGTTTCTCGAGGGGTTGGTGATGCCGCGGGCGTTGCTGCACGTGCGCGGCGGCGTGTTGATTGCCGAACCGCCGAACTTGTGGTTCTATCCGATCGAGAACGACAAACCCGGACCGCGCGTGGCCGTGGCGACCGACTTCGGCAGCCAGCAAAATCCGGAGCACACCGCCAACTCGCTGGTCCTGGCGGTGGACAACTGGATTTACTCGCTCTACCACCCCTGGCGCTACCGGTTCATCGGCGGCAAGTGGCAGCGCGAGCCGATGCCCCAACGCGCGCAATGGGGTTTGTCGCAAGACGACTTCGGCCGGCTTTTTTACTCGTTAAACGCCGACCATCTCCGCGGCGATCTCGTGCCTTCGCACTACTTCAGCGGCTGGCAAAAGGCGCCGGGTATAGGCGTCCAGATCGCGAAGGACCAAACGATTTGGCCCGCCCGCATGAACCCCGGGGTCAATCGCGGCTACCAGCCCAAAACCCTGCGCCCCGACGGCACACTGGAGAAATTCACCGCCGCCTGCGGCTCCTGCATTTACCGCGGCGAAGCGCTGCCCGGTTGCGAGGGCAACGCCTTTGTTTGCGAACCTGCCGCGAATCTTGTTCGACGGGATCTCCTCAGCGAGCAGGCCGGAGCGATCACCGCGCACAACGCGTATGAAAAGAATGAATTCCTTGCCTCCACCGACGAACTGTTTCGCCCGGTGAACGTCTACACCGGTCCAGACGGCGCTCTTTACATCGTAGACATGTACCGCGGCATCATCCAGCACAGGATGTTCGTCACTTCCTACCTCCGCAGCCAGATCGAGGATCGCGGCCTGGACAAAGTGCTCGACAAGGGCCGCATCTGGCGCGTCGCCGGAACTCGGTCCTCGCCCCGGAATGAACGGCCACGGCTCTCGAAGGCCAGCCCCGCGGAACTGGTCGCAATGCTTTCGCACGCCAATGGCTGGTGGCGCGACACCGCCCAGCGCCTGCTCGTCGAACGCGGCGATGGCTCGGTCGCGCCGGCCTTGCGCGAGGTGGCGTCCCGCGGCACGAACGTTGTCCCCCGCCTTCATGCCCTCTGGACTCTCGAAGGGATTGGCCAGCTCAAGGCGGAGGACATCCAGTCCGCGCTCGCCAGTTCTCACCCCAAGCTGCGCGCTGCCGCCATCCGTCTCGCCGAGCCACTGTTGAGAACGGGCGGGACTTCGCCCGGCGATCTGAGCGACCGGATCTTCAAGTTGGCCGCCGACCCCGCCGCCGAAGTGCAAACGCAATTGGCGCTCACCCTTGGCCTGATGAAGGGCGAACCCAGGTCGACGAATCTTCTGGCGTCCATCGCGAAGAACTCCCGCGTGCCGCTGGCTCGCGACCTGGCGATGTTCGTCCTCCCGGCAAAACCGCCAGCCAAGCCTCCGCCGCCCGTCGCCAATGCCGCGCCGCTTTCGGCCGACGAACAGAAACGTTTCGACGCCGGCAAGGGGATCTACGAGCAAGTCTGCCTGGCTTGCCACCAGCAGCACGGGCTGGGCCAGCCGGGACTGGCGCCGCCGTTGGTCGGCTCGGAGTGGGTGGCCGGCTCCGAGAAGCGGATGATTCGCATCGTGCTTCAAGGCATGCGTGGGAAACTCAAAGTCAAAGGCGACGAGTACGAACTGGACATGCCGTCGCTGGGCGTGCTGGACAACGAACAAGTGGCCGCCGTCCTCACCTACGTCCGCCGCGAGTGGAACCACGGTTTTCCGGCCGTGTCACCGGAGGCGGTCCAGCAGGTCCGCAAGGAAACCGAGAACCGGGAAGACGCGTGGACGATGGGTGAGCTGCTGAAGGTTCCCTGAGCTGCACGCGAAAGTAGGGCAGGCGTCTCGCCTGCCCGCGCCGGAGGCGCGTCCCGCTTTGGCCGCTTCGCGGCCAGGGCAGGCGAGACGCCTGCCCTACGTTGTTAACGCGCCGGATTCAAGCTCAACCACGCGCCGCCAGCGCCATCCACCACGGGCCAAACACGAGCAGCGCCGTTGCGGCCAGCGCCACGCGATCCATCCACGCGCTCCGCACCACCGCTGGCGGCAGCCATGCCAGCACTGCGCCCAGCACCAGCCCGGCGCAAAACCCCGCGATGTGCGCGAACACATCCACCCGCTCCTCGGGACTCAAGCCCAGCAAGACCAGCAGCAGGCAGCCACTCACCACCCCGCGCACCGCGAACTGCCCCGGCGTCAAACCGTGCCGCACGAGCGCAATCCATTGCGCGGTCAACAGCCCCAGCGCCCCGAGCACCATGCCCGAAGCGCCCAGGCTATAACGCGGCACGAAAAACACTTCGGCCACGAACGCCAGCACTCCCGCCAGGTAAGACCCCAGCATCCCCAAGCCGGGGCCGTACGCCCCGAACGCCAGCCCCAGCATCAACACCCCCGTCGTGACATTGGCTGCCAGATGCGACTCGTCCGCGTGGAGAGTCACCGCCGTGAACACTCGCCACCATTGTCCCGCGCGAACCAAGCCCGGGTCCAGCACCCCCGCCGCCCGGAGATTTCCCCGGCCGGTCGCCTCGAACGCGAAAACCACCACGAAGAACAACAGGCACGCCAGGCAACGCCAGTCGAACAACAAGCCCGTGCCCGGCACCGCCAATTGCCAGCGTCGCGCGCGGTTCTCCAGTGTGTACAGCCGAATCGCGTTCACCGCGCGCGACACGTCCGGCCGGCTGACCACGATTTGCCAGCGTCCGGATTCCGCGTCGCGTTCGACCATCGATTCGATCCCCTGGCTGACCAGGACGAGACTCCAATCCATCGCCTGCCGTTCGGAGGCGGCGGGGATGATTGCGGTGGGCGATTCCACGTCGGCCAGTTGTACCACGGCCATGCGCACGAGGCCAGTTTTCGCGGGGAA
>DASTLJ010000279.1:0-13619 GCA_035715125.1 Verrucomicrobiia bacterium | reverse complement strand
GGCGATCTGGTAGGTGACACCGCCGCTGGCGAGGAAGCTCACCCGGCTCTGACGGATCGGAATGACGTCGTCGATGTTGTTGGTCGAAGCGACTTCGACAAAATTTAAGAACTCGGTTCCTGTATAGATCCCCAATGTGGTGTCCAGCGGGCCGCCCAAGGTGTCGAAGGTAAACCACCCGGAGACCGGTGCCGTCCACCGATACCAGGACGAGGCTCTGGCCTCGAACTGCGCGTGATCCGGCTCACCCGGCTCCGCCGTGGCGTCGAAGCTGAAGCCGTTGGTCGTGCCCGAAAGTCCCGTCAGCGCGAAGGCGTCCGCCAGATTGTCGTTCAAGGGCGGGCCGCCGGGCTGGTTGTAGTGGAGCACGAGCGTGCCGTTGGCAGTGCCGCGGCCGGTGCCGTCGTTCCAGCCGTCGACGCAAATCATGTAGGTCGTCCCTTCGACGCCGTCGAAGTCTAAGCGGTTGGTCAGAAACTGGGGTGTGGGGAAGGCGTTTAGCGATATCTGCAGCGTGTAGTCGTGGTTGTTGGTAAGCCTGACGAGCGAGGCGAAATCGGTCCCCGTGTAAACGGCTAGCATTGGTTGGTAAGAACTGCCGACGGTGTCGATGGTAACGGGGCGCGAGCGAGCGGCCGTCCACTTGAACCAAAGCGACTTACCGCACATCGAGGCGACGTGACCGCCGCCGCCCGAGTCAAAGAACAAGCTGTGAACCGGCTCGTCTTGTTCGAACACCGCGTTGACGTTGCTCGTGGTGATCGTGCCGCCGTTGCCCACAAGCTCCGTGGCGCCGGCAATTTGGTCGTTGGGCGGTGCGCCGACCGCTTGCTCCCAATTCAGCGAAAACGCGCTGTAGTCAGCGGGAACGCCCCCGCCCAGGTCGGAGAAACCATCGACCGCGATGTGATAGGTAGTCCCTGCGCTCGCCATGAAGCTGACGCGGCTGTAGAACGCCGCTCCTCCTAACGCGTCGTCATTGGACGCCACCTCCGTCAGGGCTGCAATGTCGGCGCCCGTGAACACCGCCAGCAGAGAATCATAGTGGATGCCCATCGTGTCGAAAGTCACCTGCCCGTTGGCGTCCGGGGTCCAATGGTACCAGACCGAGCGCCCTCCGGCGCTCCCGGCCTTGGCGGGCTCCCCCGCTTCGACAGTGGCGGCGTGCGTCATGGCGTTGGCTTGCCCCTTGGTGCCAGGGAGGAGCTGCGAGTTCGCGAAATTGTCGTTGGCTGGCGGAGTGGCCGAAAGGCTGTAGTGCAGCGCCACGCTGCCCGCGGGGACCGCGGTGCCGCCGAAGTTGTCGACCGCGATCTGGTAGGTGGTCCCGGCGGTCGCCGTGAACGTCACGCGGCTGAAGAAGGTGAACCCGCCGAAGCCGATGGGCGCGTTGAAGTCGTCGTTCTCCGCGACCAGCGTGAGCGCGGCGACACTGTTGCCGGTGTAGACCGCCAGCAGCGTGTCCACGGAACTGCCCATCGTGTCGATGACCGCCGGGCCGCTGATGCTGGGCACCCACCGGTACCACACGGAGCGTCCGCCGGCGTCGCCGGCGTGATTGGGCTCGCCGTTTTGTTTCGTCGCATTGTGCAATCGCCCGCTAAAACCGCCCGCGTTGCCGGTGAGGGCAACCGGGCTGTTGAACACGTCATTGTCCGGCGCGCCGGTGGTCTGGTTCCAGTTCAACACCACGGGTCCGCTGGCCGCGCCGGAGCCCGCGTTAAAGCCGTCCACCGCGATGAAGTAGGTCACATTAAGGGTGGCGCCAAAATTGACCCGGCTCTGATGATAGCCGCCAGAAAACTGGAAGTGATTGTCCCAGGCGTCGTCGTTGCGTCCGACCAGCAGCAAGGCGCCGGACGCATTCGTCACGTACACCGCCATGAGCGTGTCAAATTCGGTTCCGACCGTGTCGATGCGAGTCGAGATGGTTGCCGGCGACGTGTAGCGGAACCAAATCGACTTTCCGCCTGCGTTCCCGGCGTGATTGGGCTCTCCGATCTCTTTCGTCGCATCGACGTTCGACGCGGTCGTCAGGCGCCCGGATATGGTGGCCGGCAATGCGGTGGCCGCGGCCCGGTTGTCGTTGGGCGGCGGAGCGCCGTCGGCCGCGAACCCCCACAGGCACACGACCATGGCAACCGCCACCGTCAGTCCGCCCCAGAAATGGCTCGGCACCACACGGACTGCGGCCGCCCTCGAGAAACAGAATGAATTCATACGATAACTCTTTCTTGATAGGATGGATTCGCCGTTTCTTACACCAAGCTGGGGAAAAATGAAAGAACGAACTTCAAAACGGGCTTCATCAGGGCGCAGCGAGGCCGGATGAAACACGAGGCGGCGGTGTTGCGCTCGTTGTCGGGCAAGTTTGGCCTGAGAGCATTGGAGCCCTGCCCGGGTGAGGCGGTTGCGATGTGCCCTCCCCGCGTGCCTTACTGCCACCGGAAAGCCGGATCGGTAAACAGAAAAATCTCCCGCGACTCGCTTGTGGCCAGCAAGCCTTCCGGCACGAAGCAGCAGCCCTCGATACTCGTGTGCTTGAATTTCGTCGTCG
Organism: Verrucomicrobiia bacterium; assembly: GCA_035715125.1. Classification (GTDB taxonomy): domain Bacteria; phylum Verrucomicrobiota; class Verrucomicrobiia; order Limisphaerales; family JADJPG01; genus DASTLJ01. Next base: position 11,062 of record DASTLJ010000279.1, on the reverse strand, counting down.
GCGATTTGCCTTTGGTCGCGCGCGACACGTCGCCCTCGATGCGAAAAACGTAGGCGCCGTTCTTGGCGACCAGCGCCAGCAGCCGGCCGTCGGGCGAGAGGTCGGCGCCGCTGACGGGCGAATCGATCTTCGTCGTGGCGACCAGTTCCAGTTTGAGGGGAAACTTCGAGTCCTCCAGGGGGAAACTGAAGATCTGAGCGCGCGCATCATCGACCACCTTCGAGACGAGGAAGCCGTGGCGATTCCAGATGAACAGGCTCTCGGCGTCGAACGGCCTGCCGGGATAATGCAGCCGCCATTGCCGTTTGATAGGCACGGGCCGGCCGCCGGCCTTCGGATCCGGTTCATCGACCTGGTAGATGGCGATTTCGTGGCGAGCGGCTTTGTTATTGCCAATGTCGCCGAGAAACAACTGCCCTGAATCGTCGATGGCGATGTCCTCCCAGTCGACAAACTCCGCTCCCTGAACGGGAAAAGCGCCTGCCGTGTCGCCGGCGCGATGGATGGCGAAGAGGAGCTTTTTGCCCGGGCCGTCGTTGTGTGTCCAAAACACGTTGGTGTACTTGCGGCTGGCGACAACGCCGGAGCTTTCCGTAATCCGCGCGTCGCTAATGCGGCCAACCTGCTGGACGCCGGGCGCCACTTCGAACGGGAACTTTCGCTCGGCGGCGCCGCAACCGGTCAACGCCGCGAGCACTGGAACGCATCTTGAAAGATTCGCCAGAACGCGGAGCAGACTCCTTGCCCTCGAACCGCAAAGTAGGGCAGGCGTCCCGCCTGCCCCTGGTGTTTGGATCTCTTGGGCTGGCGTTTCCATTCTCCCGGAGGGAGATTTGAGAATAGCCCGGCAGTTCACTGCCGGGTTCAGATTCGATACCCCACAAGTCCCGAAGAGACGGCTGAATCCATCGGATGTCGATCGTCCGTCGATATTCCAATTTCCGCGGCAGTAATTCAGCCGTCCCTTCGGGACTTGATGCCCATTTTGGACTATCCCACCCTTGAAAGAATTCTCCCAAGCAGATCTTCGCGCATTGAACCCAAGAACCGCGATCGGAGCGCCGAGCTCCCGCTCGGCGCGAACCCGCTGTGTCCCAACAGGCCGAGCAGGAGCTCGGCGCTCCGGTTCATGGGGAGGGTGGGCTATTCCCAAATCTCCCTCCGGGAGAGAAAGGACGAACAGCCTGTGCTGGTCGAGTAACCGAAGCCAAAAAATTGTCCAAACTCCAGGAGCAGCCATCTTCCTTGCCCCGCGCCAAAGGCGCGTCACGGCCTGGCTGCGCCGTGCCTGGGGCAGGCGAGACGCCTGCCCTGCGTTGTTGCTGCGCTTGGAGAGTTCACGGAACCCTCTCCCTCGTGGAAATTGTGTTGGCCAGTGGTTCACGTTGTTGTTTGCTTGCCAGCAGTCAAACAGTACCGGGCGGTTCATGCTACAATCTTTGGACGTGTCTGCTCCGCAAACCATGCAAACGCCTTCCGCCGCGCGCACGGAATTGTCCGTGGCCGGCATGACGTGCAGCGGCTGCGCCCGAACCGTGACGGACGCTCTGCAAGGGGTCCCTGGCGTCGCCAGCGCGGCGGTTTCGCTGGAGACGAAGAGCGCGTCGGTGCGCTGGAATCCGCAGGCCAGCACAAGCGCGGACGCCCTGGTTCGGGCCGTCGCCGCGGCCGGCTACCAGGCCCGCCCCATCGCCGAGGCCGGGGCCGCCGCATCCCCCAAGGACACCGCCGCCCAGACCTGGGGCGTGAACGTGCTCACCGGCATTATCCCCACCGCGCTGCTATTGCTCGGCGATTGGGGCTTCGGCTGGCATGACTCGCCGGCCTTCCGCTGGATCGCCTTCGCTCTCGCCACGGTCGTGCTGCTCGGCCCCGGACGCCATTTCTATCAGGGCGCGTGGCGGCAGCTTCGCATTGGATCGTCGAACATGGACACGCTGGTGGCGCTCGGCTCGACTACGGCCTACGCGTTCAGCGCCTGGGTCCAACTCGCCGGCCGCGCGGAGCATCTCTATTTCACCGAGGCGGCGGCGATCATCACGCTCATTAGCGTCGGCCACTGGATCGAAGCACGGGTCAGCGCACGCGCCTCGAGTTCCTTGCGCGCACTGATGAACCTCGCCCCAGCCCTCGCGCTTCGCCTGGATCCGGGTGGCGTGGAGCGCAGTGCGCCCGTCGCCGAACTCCTCCCCGGCGACACGGTCCTCCTCAAGCCCGGCGACCGCATTCCGACGGACGGATATGTCCTCGAGGGCACGACCGCCGTGGACGAGTCGATGCTCACCGGCGAATCGATGCCCGTGGAAAAGGGCCCCGGCGCCCAACTCTTCGCCGGCACGCTCAATCAAAGCGGGCGCGTCCCGATGCGCGTCACCTCCACCGGCGAAGGCACGGCGCTGGCGCAGATTATCGCCGCCGTGCAGCGCGCGCAGAGCAGCCGGGCAAACATCCAGCGGCTCGGCGACCGCGTGAGCAGCGTGTTCGTGCCGGTCGTAGTGCTTGTGGCGCTCGCGGCGGCGCTTTGGTGGGGGTTTTGGCCGGAGCAGGCGTGGAAGGTTTACAACTCGCTCGCGCCCGCCTGGTGGCATTCCCATCCGCCCACAAGCCCGCTGGCTGGCGCGGTGTTCATCGCCTCAGCCGTCTTGATCATCGCCTGTCCGTGCGCGATGGGGCTGGCTACTCCCGCGGCCATCATGGCCGGCTCGAACGCGGCGGCGGCTCGCGGCATCCTGATCCGCGACGGCGTTGCGCTCGAAAAAGCCGGAGAAGTCACCGCCGTGCTGTTCGACAAGACCGGCACTCTCACGGCTGGAAAACCGGCGGTAATCGGCACGGAGACGTTCGACGGCGCCTTGCGCGCGCCTCGGACACCCTCTCCTCCCTCCGAGGGAGGAGAGGGGCGGGGTGAGGAGGGAAGCAGTGCGGGGTTTGGACGACCCCTCACCCCGGCCCTCTCCCCGTCGGACGGAGAGAGGGAGACGCGGCGCGGCGCCACACGGGACCCTTCACCGCTTGAACTGGCCGCCGCGCTAGCTCGCCATTCCACGCACCCCCTCAGCCAGGCGGTCGCGAAGTCCCACGCCGGAGATCTGGCGCTCGAAGATTGGCTCGAACTGCGCGGCGCCGGCGTGCAGGCACGGTGGCGTTCCGGGGACGGCGCATCACATCAGGTCCGCCTCGGCTCGCTTCGCTGGCTTGGCACTGCGGGCGTCGATTGCGCGCCGGCCCAATCCCGCGTCGCCGAGTGGACGGATGGCGGGGCAACGGTTCTCGGACTGGCCATCGATGATTCCCTCGCCGCCGTGATCGCTCTCAACGACACGCTGAAGCCCGGCGCCCGCGCCGTGGTCGAGCGGCTTCACGCACACGGCTTGAAGACTTTCCTCGTCACCGGCGACAACCTCGCCACCGCCCGAAGCATCGCCGCGCAAGCGGGCATTGAGGCGGAAAACGTCTTCGCCGAAGTGCGCCCCGAGGACAAAGCGGAACTGGTGAAGAAACTTCAGCAACAGGGCGATCGCGTGGCGTTTGTCGGCGACGGCATCAACGACGCGCCCGCGCTGGAGCAGGCCAATCTCGGCGTCGCGGTCAGCCGCGCCAGTGACGTGGCCCGCGAGGCGGCGGACATCATCCTCCTGAAATCAGAAATCGAAGCCGTTCCCGAGGCGCTCGGCCTGGCGCGGGCGACGCTGAGGACGATCAAGCAAAATCTTTTCTGGGCTTTCTTCTACAATGCCGCAGCCATTCCGCTGGCCGCGCTCGGTTTCATCAGCCCGGTGCTGTGCGCGGCGACGATGGGACTGTCGGACGTGGTGGTGATTGGCAACGCGCTGCGGCTGCGGCGGTGGAAGGCGGCGTAGAAAGTTCAAAGTTCAAAGTTCAAAGCTCGAACCTGGCTCCTCGCTCCACCTTCGGTCTGCCTGCTTACGTCGGCGGCTGCGAGTTACTGCGCGGTCGCAGGCTCATCCTCGGGCAGCGGCCGGCCGTTGGTTTCCGGCAGGAACAGGAGGGCGACCAGACCGACGAGAAAAACGCCGCTGACCCAACAGCAGGCAGTGCGGAAGGCTTCGAGCTTCCCATCCGCCGTGATCGCTCCGGCGGCCAGATGCGCCTGCAACAAGCCCAGCGTGAATGGCCCGCTGGCCGCGATGAACCGGCCGACGTTGTAGCAGAAGCTCGTGCCCGTACTGCGCAGCCGCAGCGGAAACAGTTCCGGCAGATAGATGGCGAACCCGGCGAAGAGCGCGAGCTGGCAGAAGCCCATAATCGGAATGAGCACAAAGATGTGCCACGGCTGACTGAGATACTTAAACACGATAAACGTGCTCACGAACGCGCTCACGAACGCGCCGGCAAAGATCGGCTTGCGGCCGTGCTCCTGCGCGAGCTTGGTGAACACCAACATCCCGAAGAACGAACCGAGGTTCTGCATGATCATGTTGATGCCCGTCCACATGAGCTTCCGGGCGGGCACTTCGCCCGCCGGGACGTTTTGCGATTTGAGGATTTTGCCCGTGACGTCGCCGACGAGTTCCGGGCTGAAGAATCCAACGCCCCACAGTCCGACCACGCCGGCCACGCACAACAACATGCCAAGCAGGGCCGGCTTGCGCCAGCGCGCCTCGCCGAACAGTGAAACGTAGGAGCCGAACCGCACGCCGGTCTTGCGCCCCTCCTGGCGCGCCTTGACCCACTTCTCCGGTTCCTTGAGGCGCATCTGAAGGAATACGCAAAGGAACGCCGGCGCCGCGCCGACCCAGAAGAGGTATTTCCAGAAGTGGGTCGATGGCGTGCCGCCCGCCTGGACCGCGGCAACCTGGCTCCATCCAACCAGAACGGCAATCGTGCCCGCGGTGATGTTTCCGACGGCGGAGAGCGATTGCATCAACCCGAGCGCGTGCGGTCGCGCGCGGTCTGGCAATGAGTCGGCCAGCAACGCCACGGATAGCCCGAACACACCGCCCACGCCCAGTCCCGTGACGAAGCGATAGACGCAAAAGTCATACACGCCGGTGGAAAACGCCGACAAACCCGTAAAGACCGAGTAGAGCAGCACCGTGAGCGTGAGCGTCCGCGCCCGCCCGATGCGGTCGCCGATGGCGCCGAAGATCAGCCCGCCAGTGGCCCAACCTGCGACGAAGATCGCCGTGGCGTTGCCTCCCCAGGTCTTCAGTACGTCCGACGCGGTGCCATTGGACATGAGGTCGGCAATCGCCGGGTTCCTTGCGATAATGAAGAGTTGCTGATCCAGGCAATCAAACAACCACGCCATCGAGGCCATGGCGAAGACGAACCAGTGCTGACGGGTGAGTTCGCGCCACCAGGGCTGCGCTACGGCCGGAGAGGCCACGGCGGAGGCGGAGGAAGACATGGCGGATCAGTTGCGGGTCAAGGGCGTAAAATCGGCGCTCTGCCTACACGGAAGCCGCGGGCGAGCCAAGCAGTATTTGCGCCGGCCTCTTCGCGGGCCATAGTGGGGCAGGCGACTCGCCTGCCTTAGTCCTGACAGGCGACTCGCCTGTCAGGCTGTCGTTGCGCCGGTTTTCCTGCGGGCGAATCGCCCGCAGGACTAACGCAGACGGGTCGTCTGCGCCACTTTGGCAGCCCACTACCTCTTCGCGGGCCCACTTCCTACGTTGGCGGTTCACACGAGCCTCCAGCAAGCGACGGCCACGCCCGGACCTTCCACTATCAGCGCACCGCAGTAGCCGTGGGCTGGCTGAAGGTCATACACGGTCCATCGGGCGGCCGCATCGGGTTCGTCGCCCGCGGCCAAAATGGCGGGCGCGGCGCCGGGCCCGAAGGCGACCTCGAAAGTGTCGAGCCGGCGCGAAAGGCCGTCGCCGCGGGCCTTGATGTAGGCCTCCTTACGGGTCCAGCACTCGAAGAAAGCCCGTGATCGCTGTTCCGGAGTGAGAGAGCACAAGCGCGCCGATTCCGCCGCGGAGAAAAAGCGTTTCGCAATTTCAGCCGTGGCAAAATCAGGACGAATCCTCTCGATGTCCACGCCCAGTTCGCGTCCTCGCGCGAAGGCGAAAAGTGCCAGGCCGTGGGAATGAGAGACGTTGAAGCGCAGGCCGCCGGCAGCAAGGGCCCCGGCCAGCGAGGGCTTGCCGAAGGAATTGAACTGGAGTTCGACCGACCGCGGCGCGACTCCCAGGTATCGGCCCAGGAGCGTCCGCAAAAAGCCGCGCGCGGCGGCGCTGTGGACGCGATGGTGCGGCTGGAGGAAGCGATCCGCTCGGGCCAGTTCGTCCGGGTGCAGCACGCCGCGGAGTTCAAGGAGTTTCTCGGGCGGCACATCGAGCGCGCCGAGCCAGATGTGGACTTCGGGGGATTCGAGCCGGAGTTCCGCGGACGGCGTTTTCCAGCAGGCCGGAGAGTTCATGTCAGTCAGCCGTCCGCGGCACGCGTTTCAAGCGCCGGGCCCGGCAATAATGAAGCAGAAAGATCTCCCGCTGGGGGCGCGATATTGCCGCGTGTTTTGCGAGGTCCTGCGAGAGCCTTGACAAATCCTCCGCCGCGCGCGCCGCGGGCACAATGCCGAGAAATTCCAGCGCGTCGAGATCGATCAGGTACAATCGGCCGTCGCCGTCCAGCATCAGGTTGCGTTCGTTCAAGTCGCCATGGACGAATCCCTCCTCGTGCAGCCGGGCCACCAGCCGGGCCGCCGCGTGCGTCTGCTCGCGGGTTGGCGCGCCGCCGTTTCGCATCAGCTTTCGCAGCGTCACCGCGTTTGGAATCTCCTCCATCAATTGATAGCTGCGGACCAGCAGGCCGAGCACGCGCCGTTCCGCCACCCCAACCACGCGGGCCGTGGGCACTCCCACCAGTTCGAGGTGATACGACTTGCGGAACGCCCGCGCGGGACGCGACGGCCGGAAAAGATCCTTGGCCAGGTTGAGCGCCTTCCGGAGGTTGAACCGCTTGAGGACGAGGCCGTCCGCGACGCCGATGGTGGCCGTATTGCCGCGCTTGAGCGGGATGGAGCGCGAGCGAAGGAACTCTTCGGGATCAGCCATCACCCGCTCCGCTCCCGGCGTGAGCAGCGGCAGCCGGACGCGCCACCGCAGGCCGCCAAAGTGACGCGGAGCGAACTCGCGGTTGTGCCGCAGGCAGCGGCGCGAGCGCTCGAAGAGCAAGCGCCGTCGCAGTTCCACCCGCCGCTCCGCCGCCCGGCCGGATAATGGCAACGACAGTGAGATGCCGAGAAATGCCAGGTTGTCTTCCCGTTCGGCGGGCGACACGACACTCCGGAGTTTCGTTTTGTCCAGATCCAGCAGGCGGAATTCCAGCGGCTCGGCACGGGCGAGAATGTTTCCGGGGTGCAAGTCCTCGTGCAATACACCGCGTTCGTGCAAGAAGACAACGAACTCCATCACGGCTGCCGCTGGAATGTCCGGCATCTCGTCGAGCGGCCGGCCGTCGAAGCCTTCGGTGATCAGAATGCTCTCGCGCAGCCCGAGCCAGCTCCACCGTTCGCCGTGGGCGACGTGGCGCACCACCGGAACACCGAGCGCCTCCAGCCGGCGCGCCAGCCGCCATTCGCGCCGGGCAGGCGGAGTCTTGAACAGATACTTGAGCGAGCGGAGCGCCACGGCGTCGTGGCGGTAACGTTTCACGTAATACGTGCGCCCGGCGACATCGTGCGCGGAGACCCGTTTGGCCGGGGATTCCTTGATGACGCGGCCGGCTTGCGCGAGCAGGGAGGCCAACAACGGCCCGCACTCGGGGGTCAATTCCCAGCGGATGCCGTCGCGTTTCAGGCGGGTCACGTGCCAGCTTAGGAAGCCCTTTTCACGAGTGTCAATGCGCTCACCGGCACCAGCGGCGGCGGCCGGCGATGGACCTGGCGATACAGGCCTGCGGCATTCCGCCAGACCCGCCGCCAGAAGCCTGACTCGGCGGCCAGGCTCTCGCGCCACGGCCGGCCGCGATATCGCTCGATGAACCGGAACACGTCGCGCCACGTGAGCCCACAATCCATAGCCGAGTAGAACAGCCCGCCAAGATCCTTCACCAGCCAGCGCACCGGCACTCGGTCGCGCATCTGCACCCGGTGCAGGTCGATCAGGAAAAGCTCCAGCGGCTCGCCCGGCTGCCAGTCCCGCCACGGCCGGTTCTTGATGAGAAAGTGGCCGAGGTAAAAATCGCGATGGTTCAACCCCGCCTCGTGCAGGGCGCGGGCCATCCGAGCAATCCGGTCGAGCAAGGCGCGCTTGAGCAGCTTCTGGCGCGGCCCGGTCAGCCCGCCCCAATCGCGCGTCAAATCTTCGAGGTGTATCATCCCCTCCAGCGCCTCGGTGATGAGGAACGACTCGACATGCGCCGGCGCGCGCCCGCGTTCGCCCCGGCCGACGATAGTCGTCGTCGGAATGCCGAGCCGTTGCACGCGCTCGATCGCCTCCCATTCGGTGCGCGCGCTGACGATGGGCGGCCGGAGCTGGAGCCAATCCTTGAGCACCTCGCCCCAGCCGCAGGCGCGGTGGGCCTTGATGAAATAGCGCCGCCCGTCGATTTCGACCTCGACCGTGCGGCGATGCTTGATGTGCCGGTGGACCTTTCCGTCGCAATTGAGCAGCCAATCGAAAGTGTTTTCCTTCGGCAGATGTTGCTGAAGATGGGCGTTCAGTTCGAGCACGGCGGAAGAGAAATGAAATCTTTGAACCACGGATGGACACGGATGGACACGGATACTTGGAAACCTTTGTCTTGGACCCTGCGGGCTCCGACCTCCGCGACGGCATGAGGCGCAGGCCAGGGTTCCAATTCACGGTGAACCTTCACGGTTGCACTACCGCGCCTCAAGACCGGGAACCGGTGCGGCGACAACGTAGGGCAGGCGTCTCGCCTGCCCAGCGCCGAAGGCGCGTCCCTTTTTGGCCGCTTCGCGGCCGGGGCAGGCGAGACGCCTGCACTACGTTGCGGCTCATGGAGAGCCTCCACGATTCGAGCATCGCGCATTTGGGCCATGAACGGCGGCTGCTGGCACGGAGTCCCGGCTTTAGCCGGCCGGACGTCCTGCCGCCTGAAGGCGGGACTCCTTGCAAGAGCCGGTTCATGGAAAGTGAGAGCACGCTGCTTCATCCGTGTCTATCCGTGTCCATCCGTGGTTAAACTGAGACTCGCCGATTGCGGCCTTGAGCGCGCCTCCGCGCGGCGGCGCGCGAGGGTTTCGATGATGACCTCGGCCGCCCGCTCGTGGCAGCCGAACAGGACGCCCGTGGCGGCGTATCCCCAGGCGTTGGCACTCCACGAGGCATGAACGTCCGGGGCGAGTGCTTCGGTCAAGGCGCGGTCCAACACCGCTTGGTCGAATGGCTCCGGTAGCACCTTTCCGGCCCGAGCCTCGGCGACGTGGCTGGCGTAGCCACAGACTTCCGTCACGATGACCGGAAGGCCCAACGACAGCGCCTCGACCAGCACCGAGCCGGTGTTTTCGCTGCGCGCCGGGTGCGCCATCACGTCGGCGGCCAGCATCCAATCCGGCACGTCGTGGCGTCCGCCGAGGAAGTGGACCCGTTCGGCAACCCCCAGCCGCGCAGCGAGCCGGGCGAAGCGGCCGGGTTCGTCGCGGCCCAGCACACCGAGTTGCGCGCGGTTGCACAGCGCCGGCTCCAACGCGGCCAGAGCGCGAATCACGCGGTCCAACCCTTTGCGTTGAAAGTCCGAGCCGACGAACAACACGAGCCGCTCGTCGGCGCTCCAGCCATTGTGCTCGCGCACGAGCCGGCGCGCGGCGGGTTGGTCGGCGGTCGAGAATCCGTGGCGCCGCGCGTTGGGCGGCAACACGTGAAAGCGGTCCTCGGTGCCGTAAAACTTCTTATAGAGCGGAATGTCCCGCGGGATGTATTGGAGGATCACCGTTCGCGCGCCCCGCTGGAACACGGCGCGCTCGAACTCCAGATACTGCCGGTAGCGCGGCAGCCAGCGCTTCCAGAATGGCTTCCCCTCCAGAGCCGCCGCGTAGCAAGGGTCGGCTCCGTAATAAACATCAAGCCCGGGCAGCTTGTTGAAACCGGCGACACCCTCCAATTCGCGCAGCGGCAGAATTTCAGCCAGCCGATGGGCAAAGTGACGGTTGCGCGCCGGGATGGTCAGGCCGTGCCGGCCAAGCAGTTCGACCTTCATGTTCGCCGGCTGGTCTCCCTGCCAGGTGCGGGTAAAGAATGTCACCTGGTGTCCTTGCTCGGCGCAGAGCGAGCCGATGCGAAAGCAGTCGCGCTCCAGCCCGCCGAACGGAAAGTAGTCGAACAGAACGAAGCCGATGTTCATTGGGCGGTGGGCCGAAGCGGGCAATGCGGCATCAAGCCGGTGATACCCGAGACGCGCCGAGGGTCCAAGCGATTTGTTTAAGGAGTGCGGTGACTTGTCACCGCTCTCGCGCAGGCGACATGTCGCCGTCTCCCCTCAACGCGCGTCCCTTTTGCCCGCCAACGAGCGCTGCCCGCGCCCTCGCTGGCCGACAAGTCGGCCAGCGTGAAAGCGCCGACGAGTCGGCGCACTCCAAATCGGAAGCTTTGACGAACCCTCGCGCACTGCCTACGGTGCCGGCACTCCGTGTGAACGGACCCGACCGACATGGCCGCCAAACGCATACTCATCGTCGAAGACGAACCGGAAATCGCCCAACTCATTCGCCAGTTCCTGGAGAAATCCGGCTACGAAGTCGCGGCCACGGCCGCCACCGGCGAGGAGGCGCTGGGGCAGGCCGAGCGACTCCAGCCGGACCTGGCGCTTATGGACATCTCGCTGCGCGGAAAGCTCGACGGCGTCCAGACCGCCGACCAGGTCTTCACCCGATTTGGCATTCCAGTCGTGTTCGTCACCGGCCATGCGGATGACGCGACGATTGAACGCTCGCAGGCGGCCCGGGCCTTCGGCTACGTGCTCAAGCCCTTTCGCCAGGAGGACCTCAAGAGCAGCATCGACCTGGCCTTCACCAAGCACGCCGACGAGAGCCGCCTGCGGCGCATCGAGCAATCGTTTGGCGCCGCCATCAAGTCGATTGGGGACGGCGTCATCGCCACCGACCGACAGGGTGCCGTTACTTTCCTGAACC
>DASTLJ010000278.1:0-2515 GCA_035715125.1 Verrucomicrobiia bacterium | reverse complement strand
CGTGTCGGCGTTGAGGTGTCCCGCCAGGATGAAGTAGGGATTGTTGGCGGCCGCAAAGCTATCGCTGGTCGCAAACGAGCCGTCCGGATTCGCCGCCGGAGCAGCGCTGAGCGACGTAGCCGTAAGCGCGGAATCGTTGGTGCGGTTCTCGAAGACGAAACCGCCGACCCCGGCGATCACAAATTGGCGCGTGTGGGGCGCGGCCATCGGATTGCCGAGCCGGTCCTGCAATCCGGTTCCCGCGCTGAAGCGGTACCGGCCCGGCTGCAGCGGGCCGTCACGGAGGACATAGTTCGCGGACAAGCCCGTGTTGTAACCGGTGCACAGGACCAAGTACACCGGGTCATCGGGTGTGCCAAAAAGGCCGTCCGCACCCGCGGCGCGCAGATCGTAATTGGCGGAGTTGGTAACACTCGCGGCATTCAAGTCCTCCGAGAAGCCGAGCGTGAACCGGTCCACAATGAGTGCGTTGGTGTTGCCTTCGGCCGGGAGATTATTCGAGACAATGCTGGGAGGCAGGGTGTCCGCCAGATCGAGGCTGACAAGGTATTGGGCCATCAGGCCGGCCGCCTGCCCATTGGCGAGGCCGGATGGAGCCCAGATCGGCAGGTTGACGAGTGTGCCGTGATTGGCGTTCGGGGTCGCGTCGGACGCCGTCGTACCGCTGCCTTCGTCCAAGCGCCAGTAACCCGCCAGCCCAGTCACGTTGCCGGCCAGGCTCTGGTTCATCGCCGCGGCGATCTGCGTTTGTGTGCGCGCGGTGTTCCAGAGGCGCACTTCGTCGATCTTGCCCGCGAAGAAGCCGTTAACGCTCTCGTTGTTGCTGTCGGCGCCGACGAGGAACGCGTGCTCATCGTAGGCGGTGGCGCGCGTGACGCTGTTCGAGGCGAACGGGGTGCCATTGACGTAAATCACCTGGGAATTGACGACGTCGTCGAATGTGTAAGCGATGTGGTACCACGCGCCGATTTGCGGCGACCAGAGGTCGTTCACTTCCGTGAAGCCGGTGGCGTCACCCACACCCGCGTGGAGACGCCCGCCCTCATGCCAGAGTACGTAAGAGTTGTTGCCGCCGGTACCCAAGGGCTTGCCTGCCAGCACGCGAAGTCCACCCACCGCCGCAAAGTTGAACCAACCTTCAAGCGTGAGACTCGTCGGCCGAAGCGACGGCGAATCCGGTGCGCTGACGTAGGTGCTGCCTCCGTCGAAGCGGAGCGCGAACCCGTTGGTGCCGCCGAACGGTTGCGCGACGCTAAAGTCGTCGGAAAAAACGCGGGCATAAAAAGTGCCACCCTCTGCCGGGGGCACGGTGAACGACAAATTCGATCCGCGCACGGGGCTGAAGGCAAGCGGAGTGCCGGCGGAGTTGTAGATGCCAAGGATGCTGAGCAGCCCGCTGCTCAGGGGGCGGCTGACTCCGAGGGTGATTAATGTTCCCTCGGCCAGGTTGCCCAAACGGAAATAATCGCCCGGGTCGCTGGCGTTGATGTAGCCGAGTACGGTGGCGGTTTGATGGCCGCCCGCCGACACCAGAGATGGCACGTCGGCCTGGCCGGGATTATCGTTGTTCTCGCTCTCGATCTGGACCGGCGGCCCAACGGTGGTCGCCCGAAGCCGGTATTCACCCGTGTAGGGATAACTGAAGCCGATGCGAACCGTATAAGTGCCGTCCACCGGCAGAACGAACGGCGAGGATTCGCCCCGGCCAACGTAATCCGAATAGAAATTACCTACCACCTCGCCGCCGGGCGCTTCCAGTGTAAAGGCCAAACTACTCCCCGCCGGGTTGCCGGGGGTGTCGATGGCAAACGTGACCAGGTCACCGCCTTTGCCGCTGAAACTCCAATAATCGCTGTCGTTGCCCCCGGACACGTTGCCCCGCCCGAGTCCGCTGCGAATGTTGCTGCCGGGCGGATCTTCCGCGAGCAACTCGGTGTTGTTCGGGAACAAGACCGTCACGTCGTTGCCGTTATAATTTGCCGTAGCCAAATCCAGCAGGCCGTCGTGATCCAAGTCACCCGCCGCCACTGAAATCGGCCGGTTGCCCGCCGGATAATTGCCCGCGCCCGGAAACGTACCGTCGCCCTTGTTCAGCAGCACGCTGACGCGGCTGCTCCCGTAGCTGGCGACCGCCGCGTCCAGGCGGCCATCCGCGTTCAAATCAGCCAGGATGACCTGGTACGCATCGGATCCGCCCGTGGGATAATTCAACGCCGCCCCAAACGAGCCATTGCCGACGCCCAGTAACACACTGAGGGTGTTGTTGCCGCCCGCATTGAGGACTGCCAGGTCCAGTTTTCCATCGCCATTCAAGTCGCCCACCGCCAGCGACCGCGGGGCATTGCCAACGGCGAAATTGGTCGGCGCGCCGAAAGAACCGTCCCCGTTGCCGAGCAGGAGGCTCACGTTATCCACGTTCTGATTGGCAACCGCGAGATCGCGTCTGCCGTCGCCGTTAAAGTCACCGACCGCCACGCCAAACGCGCCGCCGCCGGTCGTCAGGTTGGTGCGCGGA
>DASTLJ010000277.1:0-6161 GCA_035715125.1 Verrucomicrobiia bacterium | reverse complement strand
CAGTTTCATCGCGCTGTATTCCCGGCGGGTCGAACCCCAGATGGCGATGAGGAAATACTACGGCACGATGGCCAATTCGTAAAAGACGAAGAGCAGAAACAAGTCGAAGCTCAAAAACACGCCGTACACCGCGCCAATCAGCGCCAGATAGAAGGCGAAAAACTCCTTCGGCCGATGCTCGACGTTCCACGAGAAGAGCACACCCACCACCGCCGCCAGCCCCGTCAGGACCAGCAGCGTGATGCTGATCCCATCGACGGCGAATTGGAAGCGGAGGCCAAGCTGCGGCACCCAGGAGGTGTCCACGACCGTTACCCGGCCGGCGGCCGGATCAAATTGGAACGCGCCGATGAGCGCCAGAAGCAAACCCGCCGCGCTCGTGAGCAAAGCGACTATGCGCGCGCCGCGGGCATCCTCGGATCTCAGAACGAGCAACGCCGCCGCGCCGAGGAAGGAGAGGTAAACGGTCCAGGCGAGCATGGTCAGAACGCGGAGCGCGGAGCGCCATCTGCGGGATTTATCGTGTGTCGCCGTTCCATCGTGTGCACTGCCTGGCTGTGACGCGCAGTTCACTACACGGGCGAGTTCTGAAAAGCGACAGGTTTTTCCGTCGGAAGGCCGTTGGCCTCACCGGAAGCTTTGACACCGGCTGCCAGATTCCCACAATGCCCGCCAATGCACGCGCGCCACGCCGTTCCTCTGCTTTTGGCCGACTTCCTCCGCTGGCTCGAGCGGGAATATGCGAAATGAAACCCCGCAAGACGCTCGAAAAAATTCTCGCCGGGTCGAGGAACATCCGCTTTGCTGACTTGACCTGAATGAAGGACTACCACATCAACATTTTCTACAGCAGCGAGGACGGCGGCTACATCGCCGATTTGCCGGACCTCCCTGCGTGCTCGGCCTTCGGTGCGACGCCGGCAGAAGCGTTGCACGAAATCGAGATTGCGAAGAAAGCCTGGCTCCGGGCGGCGAAAGCCGAAGGGAAGCCGATTCCAAAGCCGCGCTATCGTCCGGCCATTTACCAAGTTGCGTCGTGAACTCTCCACCTTCATTGAAATGAACTCCGCTCCCAATTTGCTCACGCTTCTCAGTCTCCTTGCCGTTCTCGCCAGCGTCGCCCCCGCCCAAAACCCCACCGGCGATGAAGCCCTCCCCAAAGTCCTCGTCCCCGGCGAAGACTGGCAGCTCGTCGGCGAAGGCTTCGGCTTCACGGACGGGGCGTGCGCCGACGCCGAGGGCAATTTCTATTTCTCGGACCTCCCCAAAGGCGTCCTCCACCGGGTCACGCCCGAGGGCAGGGTTTCCGCGTTTCTCGAAAATGGCCCGCAGATCAGCGGCCTCAAATTCGGCCCCGACGGAAAACTTTACGCGGCCACCCAGAGACCGAAGAAACAAATCATCACCATCATGCCCGACACGAAGGAGATCACCGTCCTGGCCGACGAAGTGGCGCCCAACGACCTCGTCGTTTCGCACCAAGGCCATGCTTATTTCACCGACACCGGCAAAGGCCGCGTCATGGCCATCGACCCTCAGAAGAAACTGAGCGTCGCCGCCGAAGGCATCAATGCGCCCAATGGCATCACCCTTTCGCCCGATCAACGAAGCCTCGCCGTCTCCGAATACAAGGGAACCAATGTCTGGCTCTTTCGCGTCGAGGCCGACGGCTCCCTCTCCCACGGCACGCGCTCCATGGAGCTGCGCACACCCGCCGGCCGCCCTGACAGCGGCGGGGACGGTTCGACGACCGATACACAAGGCCGTTACTACGTGACGAGCCATCTCGGCATCCAGGTGTTCGACGCGACCGGCCGGCTGAGTGGCGTCATCACCAAGCCCACCAACAAAGGCTGCGTCAGCGTCGCGTTCGCCGGGCCGGACCACGCCTGCCTTTACGCCTGCGCCGCGGACAAGGTGTTTCGGCGCAAGACACAGGCCAAAGGCGCGCTCTTCTTCCAGCCCCCGAAACGCTGATCATTCTTCACTGATCCCCACGCATCAGGAAATGGGTTCCTCGCTGTTTTCGCTGGTGCAGAACGCAGTAAGTCAATGATGCTTCGGGCTGAAAGCCCGGCATGTGACAGCCTGGGGTGGAGCGCGCAGCGCGCAGCCCCAGGTCCGCTGTCGCACAGAACTCCCCAGCCCTGAAAGGGCGTTACCCTCAACGCCGAGCCGATCTAGGTTATCCAAAGTTATTCATGGACGGCACGGGATCGTCACGCAGTCCTCCCGCCGCGTCCTGTGAATGACTTCAAGGGTGTCCAGTTGTTATCGACGTCGGCGGAGGCCTTCGTTGAACAGGTCTCCGAAATCCCCATACGTCCCAGGTCAACGCGCACAGCACTGACCCTGATACGGTTCACGGTCTTGTCAGGTAACAGGATGAAGCTGACTCGATCGCGCACCTGGCACGGGGTGTCTTCGGACTCACATTCCTCGACGGAATGTCGATTACGTCCGGTGTGAAGATCATTGGCTTTTCGAAGAATGTGGCCCCGGGGGCCGCAGCGGGGTCGCCCGAGCTCAGCCGGATGGGCGGTGCAGGCACGCGTCTCGTCAGGCTTTTGGCGCTCGGATTAGTTTTGCTCGGCACCGCGGGAGCGCAGGCTGCCGTCAGCATCACTGCTGCAACCGGCGGGACCAATATCTCCGCCGATACCGCCCAGAACGCGGCCTCCCCGTCGTTCACGACGCTGGGCAATATTGTCATGACGGAAACTGTCGCTAATGATTTCAGTGCCACCGGGACCCTGATCCTGACCGCTCCGAGTGGATGGCGATTCAATACTTCCGCGACCATCACGGCCACCGGAGCCAAAGACTCCGGCTCAGGCGGGAATGAACTGACAGCGATCGTCACTTCGCTTACAGCTTCCAATCTGACAATCAACATCATTGTCGGCGGCACGGCTCAAATAAATCACTTAACCATCAGCGGCCTCCAGGTCCAGGCGACCAACGGCGCGGCCGTGCCTTCCAGCGGGAACATTTACCGGGCGACGGGTAATCCCGGGACGGCCACGATCAACGGGATCACGACGACGTCAAACGGGAGTGGTTCGGGTGGATCGAACTTTGGGTCGCTCTCTCAAGTTGCTGGCGCGGTCGTCAAGCTGGGCATCACCACTCAACCTGGCTCGGCGACCGCCGGGGCCGTCTTCGGCGTCCAGCCTGTTGTGAAGACTCAGGACCAGTTCGGCAACAATTCCACCAATGGTCTGGGCGCCATTGTCAACGTCGCAGTCTCACTGACTTCCGGCACTGGTCTGCTGCAAGGCACGACGACGCTCAACATCGGCACCACCGGCGGCAACGGCACGGTCTCGTACACCAATCTCCGCATCGATGCCGCGGGAGCAAGCAAGCAACTGACCGCGGCGGCCGCGGGTTTGACCAGCGCGCTCAGCAGCACGTTTACCGTGAACGCAGCCACGGCCAGTCAACTGGTCTTCGTGCAACAGCCGAGCAACGCCACGGCCGGAACAACCATCGCGCCGGCAGTGACCGTGCAACTGCGGGACGCATTCGGAAACAGTGTGCCGAATGCAGGCGTCTCGGTCGCAATGACTCTGAGCAGCGGCACGGGCAGCCTGAGTGGGATGACGAGCCACACCACGGACGGCACGGGCTCGGCCACGTTCGGCGATTTGAGCATCAACCTGGCTGGCTCCAAAAATCTGACTGCCTCAAGCGTCGGCTTGACTCCGGCGGTCAGCAGTTCGTTCACGGTTTCTGCTGCGGCGCCTGTTCAACTGGTCTTCTCACAGCAGCCAACGGATGCCGCGGCCGGAGCTACGCTCTCACCGGCGATCAAGGTTCATGTGGCGGACGGCTTGGGCAACGATGTGCCCGGCGTGATGGTCACGCTCAGCCTGAATGGATCGGGGACACTCAGCGGGACGAGTTCTCAAAGCACGGATTCAAGCGGCGTGGCCACTTTTGGAAATCTCAGCGTAAACCTGGCCGGGTCGAAGTCACTGACCGCTGCGACCGGGCCAGCGATCCCGGTGGAGAGCAGCGCGTTCACAATTTCGCCAGCTGCCGCAAGCCAGGTCGTCTTCGTACAGCAACCGACGGATGCAACTGCCGGAGTGGTCATCGCGCCAGCAGTCACGGCGCAGTTGAAGGACGCTTTGGGCAACAACGTGGTGAATTTCGGCGTCACGGTCACGATGGCGTTGACTACGGGATCCGGCGCGCTCGGCGGAACTCTATCCAGAACAACGGATGCGGCTGGCCTGGCTACGTTCGACGATTTGAGCATCAGCCTGAGTGGCTCGAAGAAATTGACTGTTTCGAGTTCGGGACTGAGTTCGGCCGAGAGTAGTGCCTTTGCGATTTCGCCCGCGGCGGCCAGCCAATTGGCCTTCATTCAGCAACCGACCAACACGACGGCCGGGCAGGCGATTTCGCCCGCAGTGACCGTGCAGGTGACGGACCCGTTTGGAAACAGTGTGCCGGTGGCGGGCGTTTCGATGGAGATGAGCTTGAGCAGCGGCACGGGCGCCCTGAGCGGCACCACGACGCGCACAACGGACTCCGCCGGGTTGGCCGTCTTCAATGATCTGGGGCTCATCCAGGCCGGCGCGAAGAAGCTCACCGCCACGAATTCGGCATTGGGTTCAGTCGAGAGCGACACGTTTATGATTCTGGCTGCGCCGCCGAGCCAGTTGGTGTTTGTGCAGCAGCCCAGCGCCGCGACGGCCGGCGCGCCGATCACACCGGCCGTCAAGGTTCACGTGGCGGACAGTTTTGGGAATGACGCGGCCGGAGCCGCGGTGACCCTGAGTTTGAATGGCACCGGCACCCTCAGCGGGACGACCGCTCAGTCCACCGACGGCAGCGGTGTGGCCACGTTTGCCGATCTGAGCATCAACCTGGCTGGATCGAAGACGCTGACGGCGACCAGCGGCGCGGCCACTCCGATGGGGAGCGACCCGTTCGCGATTTCGCCCGCAGGCGCCAGTCAGTTGGCGGTTGTCCAGCAACCGACCAATGCCACTGCCGGTGCGGTGATCGCGCCCCCGGTCACGGTGCAAGTGCAGGACTCCTTTGGCAACAACCTGCCGAATGGCGGGGTGGCGATCGCGATGGCTTTGGCGACCGGAATGGGCACGCTCAGCGGAACGACCTCCCGAAACACTGACGCGACCGGTCTGGCTGCGTTTGACAATCTGAGCATCAATCTCAGTGGATCAAAAAACCTGACCGCTTCGAGCGCGGGCTTGAGTTCAGCCCTGAGCAGCGCCTTTACCATTTCACCCGCCGCAGCCAGTCAATTGGCTTTCGCGCAGCAGCCGAGTGATGCGGCGGCAGGCGCGGCAATCACTCCTGCGGTGCAGGTTCATGTGACCGACAGCTTCGGAAACGGTGTGCCGGGCGTACTGGTTGCGATGAGCCTGAGCAGCGGCACCGGCACACTCAGCGGGACGGCCGCCAGGACGAGCGACTCGGCCGGCCTCGCCACCTTCAATGATCTGAGCATCGACCTGAGCGGTCCAAAGAAACTCACTTCCTTGAGCGGGTTCCTCACGCCAGTGGACAGCAATCCATTTACCATCTCGCCGGCGGCGCCCAGCCAGTTGGTGATTCAGACCCAGCCTTCGGCCACGGCAACGGCCGGAGTCGTATTCGCACAGCAGCCGGTGCTGCGGATCGAAGACGCGTTCGGAAATCATGTGACGTCGGACAACACCACAGTGGTGACTGCCGCGCGCGCGGCCGGCTCGGGAACATTGCAAGGAACCGTGTCGGCCACTGCGGTTGCCGGGGTGGCGACTTTCACCAATCTCTCTCACAACGTCGCCACCACCATCACTGTCGGTTTCACCAGCGGCAGTCTGACCGGTGCGACTTCCGAATCGGTTGTGGTCACTGCCGGGCCGTTCGCAAAGCTGCAACTTTTGGTGCCAAGTGAGACAGCGACGCCCGGGTCACCAGTTGGAAAGACCGGCACCCCTGCCACGCAGACGGCCGGCATGCCATTCAACGCAACGGTCAATGCCGTCGACGCCTATTGGAACCCGATCGACACCGTGACCGATTCGGTCGCGATCTCCTCCAGTGATCCGAATGCCGTCCTGCCGGGGAATGCGGCCCTGGTCGGCGGAACACAGAGTTTCAGCATCGTGTTGAGAACCGCAGGGAGCGCCACCGTC
>DASTLJ010000276.1:0-2111 GCA_035715125.1 Verrucomicrobiia bacterium | reverse complement strand
GAGGGCGGGCGCGTCCGGGAAGTTTCGTGGGACGCCCGGACGCTGGGCCAGTGGCAACGCGAGATTGAAGGCGCTGAGGCCGTGATCAATCTCGCCGGCCGCACGGTGGATTGCCGTTACAACGCGGAGAACCGCCGGCTTATCATGGACTCGCGCGTCGATTCGACTCGCGTGCTCGGCTCGGCCATTGCCCTCTGCGGGAGGCCGCCGCGCGTCTGGCTGAATTCCAGCACGGCGACGATCTACAAACACACTTACGGCGCGCCGAACGACGAGGCAACCGGCAAGGTTGGCGCGACGCGGGAGGCGAAGGACGAGTTTTCCATCCAGGTCGCATTGGCCTGGGAACGCACGCTGGACGGGGCCTGCACGCCGGACACGCGCAAGGTCGCGCTCCGTTCGGCGATGGTGCTCGGCTCGGGCGAGAACAGCGTTTTCCCGATGCTCAGGCGCCTGGTGCGCCTGGGACTGGGCGGACGGATGGGAAACGGACGCCAATTCGTGTCGTGGATTCACGAGCGCGATTTCTGCCGGGCCATCGAGTGGCTGCTGACGCAGGAGGATTTCCGCGGCCCGGTGAACCTCGCCGCGCCGAACCCGGTCCCGAACTCGGAACTGATGCGCACGTTGCGCAAAGTCTGCCGCGTGCCACTCGGCCTGCCGGCGACGAAGTGGATGCTGGAGGCCGGCGCGTTCTTTCTGAAGACGGAGACGGAACTGATTATCAAGAGCCGGCGGGTGGTGCCGGGGCGGCTCCTGGAGGCGGGATTCGAGTTCGAGTTTCCTGAACTGCGGGGAGCGCTGGAGGATTTGTGCGCCAAAGCGGCCTGAATCACGAATGGAAGGCAGGGCGCGTCGCTCCGCGCGCGCCGGGCTGGGATGTCGAGTGCGGCGCGCGCGGAGCGACGCGCCCCACCCTTAAGCCGAGCGCCGCCGCGCGACGGCGGTTTCTTGCGCGCGAAGGCGCGCCCCTGCTGTTCGCGGACTGGGAACAGTTGGTGATGCTGCATTTCGAGATCGACCCCAGGCTCCTGCAGCGCGCGATTCCTTTCGAACTGGATCTGTTCGAAGGGCGCGCGTTCGTGAGCCTGGTGACGTTCACCATGCGCCGGATGCGCCTGGCCCGTGGCGGATGCCTGGCGCGCTGGTTGTGCGCGCCGCTGGCCGAGCAACGATTCCTGAACGTGCGGACTTACGTGCGCCACGGGGAGGAGACAGGAATTCATTTCATCACCGAATGGATCTCGAATGGTCTATGCGTGCCGTTCGGGCCGCTGACGTACGGGTTGCCGTATCGTTGGGGCCGGCTGAGGTTCGGGACTGCGGAGGATGGGAGCGTTCGCGGGCGGGTGGAGCCACGATTCGGCCGTGCCGCATTCGACTATCAGGCCCGGCCAGTGGCGGGCGTGTGGTCCTTTGGAGAATGCGAGCCGGGGACGCTCGCGGCGTTTCTTGTCGAGCGCTACACGGGCTTCACGCGGCGCGGGAGTCGCCGGCGGCTGTTTCGCATTTGGCACGAGCCTTGGCGCATGGCGGAAGCAAAGGCGGAGTGGACCGACGATTCGTTGCTGCGCCAATACCTGTCGTGGTGGGGCGAGACCCGGTTCGTCGGAGCGAACTACTCACCCGGTGCCTTCAATATCTGGATGGGCCGGCCACGCTCTGGCTAATTCCGTGGAGAATGCCAGGTCTGGTGAGACCCGGCGAAGTACTAGCGCAGCTTCTTTCCCGCCGGAGAATTGATGAAATCTCGGGCTTTCTCCCGGTAGCCGGGGGCCAGTGGTAGTTGCAAGTACTTCTCGTCGCCAAAAGTTGCGTTGTGGAACTCTGAGACGAAGCCTCCAGGGACTATTCCCATGATGTCGAAGCGGAATAAATAATCCCGGTGTTCCTCAGCCGTTTGCCTTGTGGGGTAGATGACCACGAAGACAGGGAGCAACTGGTCGTTCCGCTCTTTCCATGTCTGCTGCTGTACAATCGGTGGACTCAGGGCCGCGAGTTTGGCTTCATCCATCCCGAGTGATTTGAGCGCCCTTTCGGCGAGTAGCCGCGCGCGCTCAGTGGTGAGGTGATTCGGCTCCCGGCTGAGAGCTTCAAGCCGGATCGGATCG
>DASTLJ010000275.1:0-5134 GCA_035715125.1 Verrucomicrobiia bacterium | reverse complement strand
CGCCGCCTTGACGAATCAAGTCGCCCGTGAGCAAACCGATCTCAAGCGCCGGCTCGGTGCCAGCGAAGCCGATGCCGTCCGCCTGAAGCGCGAGAAGGATGCCATCGAAGACGCCCTCAAAGGGCTCTACGTGGCCAATAGCGATCGCCTCAACAATGCCCGCGTCGCGCTCCTGCGCCCGACCGCCGCCGGCTCGCCCCAGACGTTCGGCGCGACCGTCTGGCTGCCGAACGATCAGCGCGGCGTGGTGGTGCTCGAACACCTCCCGGCGCTCCCCGCCTCGCAAAACTACCAGCTCTGGCTGATCGACTCGAGTGCGCCCGCACCCGTCAGCGCCTCAGTATTCACGTCCGAGCCGACCGGAGCGGTCCGCCAACTGTTCACCACCCCTGGCAACCTCCGCACCGTCGAACGATTTGCCGTCAGCATCGAACCGAAAGGCGGCGCCCCGCGTCCCACGGGCAAGTTCGTGCTGGCGAGCGAATGAAGTCGGAGCTAGGCTTAGGCATGCTTGAATCTGAATCTGAGATCACGACGATCGAGCCCGCGCGCACCCAGAAAGGTGCGGCCGTGTTGCACGACAAACAGAGCGAGCGCGACCATCGCGAACTGCGCATCGACAAGGTCGGCGTGCGCGGACTGCGCTTCCCCATCCAAATTCGCGACAAAGCCCACAGCCTCCAGAATACCGTGGCGACCATTGGCATGTTCGTGGACCTGCCCAAGGAATTCAAAGGCACGCACATGAGCCGCTTCATCGAGGTCCTCAACGCCCACGGCCGCGTGGTCCACGTCGAGAACATCGAGGAAATCCTCTTCGCGATGCAGAAAAAGCTGCACTCGGCCACGTCGCACCTGGAAATGGAGTTCCCGTTCTTTCTGGACAAACGGGCGCCCGTCTCCGGGTTGAGCAGCCTGATGGATTACACCGCCCGATTCGACGCCACCGCCTGCGGCAAGGAGATCGATTTCGTGCTCACCGTGAAGGCCGGCGTGACGACCCTTTGTCCGTGTTCCAAATCCATCAGCGCCTACGGGGCTCACAACCAGCGCGGCGAGGTGACGGTGCGGATTCGGTCAACGAAGGCGATTTGGATCGAGGACCTCATCAGCATTATCGAAAGCAGCGCCAGTTCGGAGCTGTTCGCATTGCTCAAACGCCGGGATGAAAAGGCTGTCACAGAAAGGGCGTACGAGAACCCGGTGTTCGTCGAGGACCTCGTTCGGAACATCGCCGTCAAGCTCAACGCCCATCCCGATGTCTCCTGGTTCAAGGCCGAAGCGGAGAACTACGAGAGCATCCACAACCACAACGCCTACGCCTGTATTGAGAAGGGCTGAATGGGACCGGGTAGTGCCGGAAAGGGCGCATCCGGGCCCTGCTCCCGATTGCAAACGGGCCGGAGCGCGGCGTTTACGCCGCTTCATCGTTCGGATCCCAGCAGGCCGCCTCTTTCATTCGAGTCATTCGGATGCTGAAGCGGCCTAAAGGCCGCGCGCCGAGGGCAGTGCGAGGACGCGCCAGGTACGGAACGCCTCGTTCAGCATTTTCTTCACAAGCCCGGGGACGCAGCCTAAGCTGCCGCTGTGACCACGCGATCCTTTCACCTGTCTCTCTCTAACGTAGCTGCGACCGTGAGGTCGCAGGCTGGACTCGTTGGCAATGTCATAAGCCATCCAGGTGCCCGACGCTCGTCTTCGCCGTCCCGCGACCTCACGGTCGCAGCCTGGAGTTTGGAGATTTTTCGGCCCTCCAGTACTCGAACGGCACGGGCTGATCTTCTTCCGTCTCCCGGAGGGAGATTTGAGAATAGCCCACCCTTTCAAGGGTGGGATTGTCGAATAGGAGCATCTCGTCCCGAAGGGACGGATGAATTTCTGCCACAAAAAGGGAACAGGAATAGACGCATGACATTCACTGGATTCAGCCGTCCCTTCGGGACGGACGACATAGGGCCATCGGACCCAGCGTTGAAACGTTGGGCTAGTCTCAATTCTCCCTCCGGGAGACGGAAAACGCCGGGCCAAAATGTCCAAACTCCAGCCCGCGACCTCACGGTCTCAGCTACATTGAGGAGATGCGTTCTCCTTGCCGCCGCTTTTATTTGCGCTCTCTCGGTGTTCGCCACCGCACTGAGCGCCGAAGCTCCGCGCGTGCTGCCCGCAGGCCAGTTGCCAAAGGATATTCGGCTCCAACCATTGAAAGACCTCGACGGCTACTTCCCCTTCACGCCGCCCGAGTCCAGGGCGGAGTGGGAGAAACGCGCCGAACGCGTCCGCCGGCAGATTCTCGTTTCGCAGGGGTTGTGGCCGATGCCGACGAAGACGCCGCTCAATGCGGTCATTCACGGCCGCATCGACCGCGCCGAATACACGGTGGAAAAGGTCTACTTCGAGAGCGCGCCGGGGTTCTTCGTCACGGGAAACCTTTACCGGCCGAAGAACGCCCAGGGCAAGTCGCCCGGCGTGCTCTTCGCCCACGGACACTGGGCCAACGCGCGGCTGTCCGAATCGGGCGACGCCGAACTCCTGCGCGAGATTGCCACCGGCGAGGAGCGATTCGAGGAGGGAGGACGCAGCCGGTTCCAGTCGATGTGCGTGCAACTGGCCCGGATGGGCTGCGTCGTCTGGCAATGGGACATGCTCGGAAATTCCGATGCTCAGCAACTCTCCGCGGAACTGGTCCACGGCTTCAAGAAACAGCGGCCCGAGATGAACACGACGGAGAACTGGGGCCTGTTCAGCCCACAGGCCGAGGCGCACCTCCAGAGCGCGATGGGGCTCCAGACGTGGAACGCGATTCGTTCGCTGGACTTTCTCCTGAGCCTGCCCGAAGTGGACCCCGAGCGCATCGCCTGCACCGGCGCCAGCGGCGGCGGCACGCAGACGTTCATCCTGAGCGCGATCGATCCGCGAGTGAAGCTGGCCTTCCCCGCCGTCATGGTCAGCACCGCGATGCAAGGCGGCTGCACTTGCGAAAACGCCTCCCTTCTCCGCGTCGGCACGGGGAATATCGAGTTCGCCGGCCTTTTCGCGCCGAAGCCGCTGGGAATGACCACCGCCAACGATTGGACAAAAGAGATGGTCACGAAAGGCTTCCCCGAACTCAAGCAACTCTACACCTTGCTCGGCGCGCCGAACAACGTGACGCTCCACCGCGGCGAGCATTTTCCCCACAACTACAACGCCGTCTCCCGCTCCGCCTTCTACGGCGTCTTGAACAGGCACTTCAAGCTTGGGTTCAAGGAACCGGTCATCGAACGCGACTATTCGCGGCTCAAGCCGGACGAGCTCACCGTCTGGGACGCCCAACATCCCGCGCCCAAGGCCGCCGACCCGGACTTCGAGCGCAAGTTGCTCCGGTGGTTTCACGATGACGCCCAGGGTCAGCTCGCCCAGGCCGCGCAGTCGGCCGTAGCCGGGCGCGGGCTCGCCGGCGAGGCCATCGAGATTGTCCTCGGCCGCACTCTGGCTGACGCGGGCAAAGTCGAGTGGGAGATGGTGACGAAGATGGACCGAGGCTCGTGGCTTGAAATGGGGGGTCTGCTAAAGAACAAGACTCACGGCGTGGAGCTTCCGGCTGTCTTCTGCCACCCAAAGGATTGGAATGGCACGACCGTGGTGTGGCTCGGAGCCGATGGCAAATCGAGCCTTTACGCCGGCAGTTCGCTGCAAGCCGACGTGCAGAAGCTGGTCGATTCCGGCGCGACCGTCATGGGAGTGGACTTGCTTTACCAGGGCGAATTCCTCGCCGACGGCAAACCGTTAACCCAGACCGGCCGAGTCAAAAACTCGCGAGAAGCCGCCGCCTACACCTTCGGCTACAACCACGCCCTCTTCGCCCAGCGCGTCCACGACGTATTGAGCGTGCTGAAGTTCATCAAATCCAATGAACGCGCCTCCAAGCAGTTGATCCTCGTTGGTCTTGACGGCGCGGGTCCAATCGCTGCGGCCGCGCGCGCCGTGAGCGGCGACGCCATACAGCGTGCCGTCATCGACACTGAAGGATTCCGCTTCGGCCAGGTGCTGAACATCCACGATCCGAACTTTCTCCCCGGCGGCGCCAAGTATGGGGACCTTCCCGGTTTGCTTACGCTCGCCGCACCCGCCCCGACGCTCCTCCTGGGTGAAAAGGCCGCCATCGCAGGAAGCACGCTGGCTCAAAGTTCCGAACGGAAGGCCGCCCGTGCTGAGGCGGCTCGATTCGTGGCGGCGAAGTGAAACCTGCTTTCTGAGGCGCATTTGGCGACCCGGGAAGCCAAGCGGGACAGTTCCAACGCACTGCTCCCGGTGGGCCATGTTGGAAGTACCATCACGGTCGAGGTCGCGCCGGGAAAGTAGGGTAGGCGTCTCGCCTGCCCAGCCGCGCCGAAAGGCGCGGCATTCGCACCACCAAGGCCTCGCTTCGCTCGGCCGGGCAGGCGAGACGCCTGCCCTACTTTGGTGGTGCAGGCAAGATGCGCCCGCTCCCGCTTCTCTGTTCCACCGCAACCTTGCCCCCCCGACAGGGTTTGATAGGCTGCAACCTGCGATGACCGACCGGCCTGATCCGGATGCCGCCCTGATGCTGCGCGTCAGGGAGGGCGATTTCGACGCCTTCGAGCAACTGGTCGAGAAGTACAAGCAGCCGGTGATGAACCTGGTGTATCGCACGCTGCCTGACGCGACGGAGGCCGAAGACCTGGCGCAGCACGTCTTTTTGCAGGTCTACAAGTCGGCCCACCGCTACGAGGTTTCGGCGAAGTTTTCGACCTGGCTCTTCACCATCGCCCGGAACCTCTGCCTCAATGAGATACGCCGCCGCTCGCGCCATCCGGCCGATTCGCTGGATGCCACCTTTCCGGACTGCGAGGACCAACCGATGCGCCAGGTCGAAGACGCCAAGGCCGTCTCGGCGCCCGACTCCGTGATGCAAAGCGAACTGGAGGACAAGATCGAGGAGGCGCTCGGGGAATTGCCGGAAAAGCAGCGCACCGCCATCCTGCTCTGCCGGGGTGAGGAACATTCCTACGAAGAGATTGCCGCGATCCTCGCGTGCTCGGTCTCGGCGACCAAATCGCTGATTCACCGCGGGCGTGAAACCCTCAAACAGCTTTTGAAACCTTACCTGCGGACCGGCGCGTGGAAGGAAAAG
>DASTLJ010000274.1:0-4057 GCA_035715125.1 Verrucomicrobiia bacterium | reverse complement strand
TGAGCGCGGCCTCGAAACCGGCGTGCCGCGCTTCCAGCCCGCGCAGGCCGTAGCCCCGGGCGCGGAGGAACAGCCTCTTGGCCCGTGCTCGCGCGGCGTCGGAGCCTGCGAGGTCGGTCTGCTCCTTCTCATCGGCCTCCTGCTTCACGAACGCATAACTGTATTGCGTGAAACCGCTGCACGCCGCGAGCAGGAGACCTTCGTGTTTCGGACTTTCAGCAAGGAGACTTTCGATGAGCTTGAGGCTGAAGGGCACGGCGGCCTTGATCAGCTCGGGATCGTCGTCCGATGCGAAGGTCGCGCCGCTGCCGCTCAACGCGTCGCCCAATTGTTTGATGGCGAGCTTCTTGATCGAGCAGCCGGACGCCAGCGCCAGCAGGAGCACGAGCGCCGGGAGCCGGATTGAGTCGAAGCGCGCATTCATGGCCGGCGAATGTTTATGCAGGCCTCGCGGCATCGGCAAGCCCGCAAGTCGGTGGTGTCCGTGGACAGCGTGGCTGCGACCGAGAGGTCGCGGGCGGACTAACCTGGGATTTCATAGCTCGCATGACGCGCACAATTCCGGTAGCCGCCGACGTGAGGAGGCGGACGGATGCGATAGGCATACGGGTCCGCCTCCTCACGTCGGCGGCTACGGGATCAGCCCGCGACCTCACGGTCGCAGCTACGCCGACGGCCGGCGAAAAAGGGCTGGCAACTTTGCTCGCGCTCCGGACAATCCGGCGCATGACCTTCCACCGGCCTCGGCGGCCTTTAGCACGTTGCTCTGTCGCCGGGCTGCTCTTGCTCTGTCTCGCATTGCCGACGCCGTTGCAAACGGCCAATGCCGCCGACAAGAAACCCAAAGCCGTCATCGGCGTATCGCTGTTGACGATGACCAATCCGTTCTTTCGCGACCTCGGCGAGGCGATGAAAGCGGAAGCCGCGAAGCACGGCATGGAGGTGCTTCTCACTTCGGGCGAGTTCGATGCCGCCAAACAACGCAACCAGGTCGCCGACTTCATCGTGCGCCGCGTCGATGCCATCGTGCTCAGCCCGTGCGACTCGAAGGCCGTCGGCACCGCCATCGGCGAGGCGAACCGGGCGGGCATCCCGGTGTTTACGGCGGACATCGCGTGCCTGGCGCCGGGCGTGAAGGTCGTGTCGCACGTCGCGACGGACAATTTTGGCGGCGGCAAGCTGGCGGCGCAAGCGCTGGTCGAAGCCGTCGGCGGGCGCGGCAAGGTGGCCATTTTGGATCATCCCGAAGCCGAGTCGGTCCTGCTGCGGACGAAAGGCTTCAACGAGGAGCTTGCGCGGCTCAAGAAGGAGAAGGCCGCGACCGTCGAACTTGTCGCCAGGCTGCCCGGCGGCGGGGCGAAGGATCGGTCGATGAAGGCGATGGAGGATTTGATGCAGGCGCATCCGAACCTGGCCGGCGTCTTCGCGATCAACGATCCGTCCGCGCTCGGCGCTGTCGCGGCGCTGGAGAAGGCGGGCAAGCTCGGGCAGATCCAAATAGTCGGGTTCGACGGAATGCCGGAGGGCAAGCAGGCGATTCGCGACGGGAAAATTTACGCGGACCCAATCCAGTTCCCCGACCGCATCGGGCGGACGGTGGTGCAGAACATCGTGAAATACCTCGCCGGCGACGACGTGAAGCCCGAGGTGCTGATCCCGACGGCGCTTTACCGGAAGGCGGATGCGATGAAGGAATGACGAATGATGAATGACGAATGATGAATGAAAAATGACGAATATCGAAGGACGACGGAGGCACGCTTGGGAGAACGACTGCAACCCCGGAGGAGTCGCCGGGCTGTTCCGCCTCCAGTCATCCGCGCCCATTCGTCATTCGTCATTCGTCATTTTGTCCCGCCTCCAGTCATCCGCGCCCATTCGTCATTCGTCATTCGTCATTTCTCATTGGCGCTGCTCGCGACGTGCTTATTCACGCACGTCCATGCCGCCGAATCGGACATCCTCCTGGCCGACTTCGAGGGGACGAACTACGGCGCCTGGAAAGCAACAGGCGCGGCGTTCGGCGAAGCGCCGGCGCGCGGCACGCTGGCGAACCAACAGAAAGTCGCCGGCTTCCTCGGACAGGGATTGGTGAACACCTACCTCAAGGGCGACAACTCGACCGGCACGCTCACGTCGCCCGAATTCAAGGTCGAGCGACGCTATTTGAACTTCCTCATCGGCGGCGGGCATCGGCCCGGCGAGGCCGGCCTGAACCTGCTCATCGACGGGAAGGCCGCGCGCACCGCCACAGGCAATGACGATGAAAAACTCGATTGGGCGACTTGGGACCTGGCTGAGTTCAAAGGCCGATCCGCCCAGCTCGAAATCGTGGACAAAGCGACCGGTGGCTGGGGGCACGTCAATGTGGATCAGATCACGCTCAGCGATTCCGCGAAGGCCGAAGTGCAAGCGCCGCTCGTTATTTCCACCGAGCGGCTTTACGACGAGACTTACCGTCCCCAGTTCCACTTCACCTCGCGCAGCAACTGGCTGAACGATCCGAACGGACTGGTCTTCTACAAGGGCGAATATCATCTCTTCTTCCAGCACAATCCGAGCGGCCTCAACTCGGGCAATCTCACCTGGGGCCACGCGGTCAGCACGGACCTCGTTCACTGGGAGCAGATCGAGCATGCGCTGCGGCCGGACAAGTTCGGCCCGATGTGGTCCGGCTCGGCGGTGATTGACTGGGAGAACACGTCCGGCTTCCAAACCGGCGCGGAGAAGCCGCTGGTGTGCATCTACACCGCGGCGGGCGGCACGTCGCCGGAGTCGAAGGGCCAGCCGTTCACACAGTGCATCGCTTACAGCAACGACCGGGGACGCACCTTCACGAAGTGGAGCGGCAATCCGGCGCTTAAGAACATCAACGCCGACAACCGCGACCCGAAGGTCTTCTGGCACGCGCCGACCAAGCGCTGGGTGATGGCCCTTTACGTGCCGGTGAAGGACGGCGAAAAGAAAACTGCCGACGGCAAACCGGTGACGATCCAGACGATTCAGTTTTACGCATCGCCGAACTTGAAGGAATGGAGCTTCTTGAGCCAGCTCAATGGTTTTTTCGAGTGCCCGGACATTTTCGAGCTGCCCGTGGACGGCGACCGCCGGAACACGCGCTGGGTCGTCTTCGGCGCCAACGGGGAGTATTTAATCGGGCGCTTCGACGGCACGGCGTTTGCAAAGGAGTCCGGCAAACACAAAAACGACTACGGAAAGAACTTCTACGCCGCGCAAACGTTCAGCGACATTCCGGAGAGCGACGGCCGGCGCATCCTCATCGGCTGGATGGCCGGCGGAAAGTATCCGGGGATGCCGTTCAACCAGCAGATGTCCTTTCCGTGCGAGTTGACGCTGCGCTCGACGCCCGAGGGCATCCGGATCTTCAAATGGCCGGTGAAGGAGGTTGAGACACTCCGCGTCCGCGAAGCATTAACCGTTGTCGGGAAGGAAGGCGGCTTCGGCTTCAGATACGAGACACCGAGCGCTGACCTGCTCGATGTGAACGCGGAGTTTGAAGTGGCAGACAAAGGGGAGATCGCCTTCACCGTTCGAGGGAATCATTTCACCTGGACCGCGGCGAATAACCAACTCAAAGGGCTGGAACGCTCCATGCCGTTGGCGCCGGTGAACGGACGGCTGAAACTGCGTTTGCTCATGGACCGCACATCCATCGAGGTCTTCGGAAACGAAGGCGCTGTCGTGATGTCGTCCTGCTTCGTGCCGAAGGGTTCAGCTCATGCCGCGACGTTTCCCATCTCAGGCGAATTCGCCAAAGTGGCTGTGTTTCGGCCGTTTGAGTTGAAGTCCGCCTGGCCGCCCACTGCCGCGAAGCCGTAGCGCCTGGATGACGCCCGCTTCGCCCTCCCGCCGCCTGCCTGCCTGGCTCGATCATTACGGCATGGCCGGCGTGCTCGTTCTCCTTTGCCTCTATTACTCGTGGGCCACCTACAAGGAGCAGCAGCCGCGCGGCGCCGCGGCCGCAAAACGAACGGCCGCCCAACTCCAGGCGTCGGGAAGCGGCGCAAGGGTTCTCATCGTGGGGAGGACAACGGCC